>JAEWSK010000305.1 GCA_023398345.1 Armatimonadota bacterium
ATATTTGTCGACACAGTAACCGGCGCTTTTAGTCCGTCGGCATCGGTGACGATCAGTGTGACGACATAGTTACCGCCGGTCTTGTAGTAGTGCTTTGCGACTAGATCGGTGCTCTCAATTTGAATGCCGTTGGAATTGTCAAAATCCCATGCATAATTGAGAGAGCTGACTCCGGCAGTCGCATTTGCAACGAAAAACTGCGGATCCATAATAGCGACAGTTCGCTCGTCAAGCGGATCCACTTTAATTGGATTGGTATCGTTGACGAGCTTTATTCCGCCAATATATAGCGTTGAAGGGACATCCGTGAATACCAAAAAGCTCTTCATTACAAATGATGTGATGTCGCCTTTTTGTTTGAATTTTGCAAGCGGAACCGCAACGCGCATCCAGTTGTCATCAGGATCAAGTGCGCAGGTCGGCTCTACTGCCTCAACGGTCTCGCCCTTGTCTGATACGAACACAAAACGCATTTTGCTTGCCTTGGGCTTTGTGTATGGCTCGACATCAACCCATGTGTAATCAGTGCCTTTTACGGGGTTGACTACCTGTGTTTCCTTGAAAAAGCAGGTAAATAATATGTAACGGGTCGGATCAATACCGTCCGCAAACAACGTTACGGGCTGGCTATATTCAATTTTGCCGCCGGAGTACATGCTCTGGGTAGTGACCTTAATTGACCAAGCACCCTCAAGTATCTGTTCTTTGCTCTTTGCAGCAACGCCGCTGCCCCATCCACCAAGGGATATGCCGTCATTACTCGGATCGTCGCCCTTGAATATGGCTATTTCCTGGTTTGCAGCGCTCAGCGCCGCCGACGGGCAGATCAAGCTAAGTGCTACAGATAATACAAGCAAATATCCTAGATACCGCATTTAAAACAATCCTCCAAAGCCAATTCTACAGTGGGCACTCCCCGCTGTCAAACGACCAATTTCACGATTCTTCGCACTGTTCCACTCGTTCGATGGATATTGCCCGACCCATGTCGTCAACTTCCACAACTACCCCATGCAGACAGACCGGGCCTTCCGCAAGCTCAAACTTGTTTGGGACTTTTGTTATATAGCGCTCGATAACAGCCGACGCCGACAAGCCCAACACTGAATCGAGCACGCCGGTCATTCCAACGTCGGTGATATAGGCCGTTTTGTCCGGCAGCACCCTTTGGTCTGACGTCTGGATATGCGTATGTGTTCCGAGCACCGCCGAAACGCGGCCATTTAAATACCAACCCATCGCGACCTTTTCTGAAGTCGCCTCGGCATGCATATCGACAATTATGATCTTGGCCCGATCGCCAATTTCAGACAAAGCTGCATCGGCCGCGCGAAACGGGCAGTCGACCGCATCCATATAAGTCCGCCCCATCAGGCTTATGACTGCAATTCTTTCGCCGCTCGTCGTCTCATATATGCCCCATCCGTAGCCAAGCACGCCAGGCGGGTAGTTCGCAGGTCGCAATATTCGCGGCTCTTCGTCCAGATAAGCCGCAACCGCGCGCTTTGCAAACGTGTGGTTTCCCAGCGTAATAACTTCCGCGCCCGCGTTGAAAATCTCATGGGCAGTCGGCTTTGTAATGCCGAGGCCGCCAGCCGCATTTTCGCCGTTGACTATAACGAAGTCGCAACAAAGGCGAGAGCGCAGGCCCGCCAGCATATTGCCGGCAGCTCTGCGCCCTGGACTTCCCATAATATCGCCTATGAATAGAACTCTGACCGCGCTCACCTACTTGGCATAATCTACGGCGCGCGTCTCACGGATCACCGTAACTTTGATTTGACCCGGATACTCCATCTCTTCTTCAATGCGCTTTGCCGTGTCATGGGCCAGCTTAACGGCGGCATCGTCATTAAGCTCCGTTGGCTTAACCATAACGCGAATCTCGCGGCCGGCTTGCACCGCATAGGTCTTCTCGACTCCGGCAAACGAGTCCGCTATAGTTTCGAGCTTTTGGAGACGCTTGACGTATGTCTCCAATGTCTCTCGTCTTGCACCCGGCCTTGCGGCCGACATCGCATCAGATGCAAGAACCAAGACCGCCTCTATAGAGTGCGGCTCGATGTCGTTATGATGCGCTCCAACGGCATGGCATACCTCAGGCGGCTCATGATAGCGCTTCAGCAAGTCCATACCTATAACCGCATGCGGCCCTTCGACCTCGAAATCCACCGCCTTGCCTATGTCATGAAGCAGACCTGCGCGCTTTGCCAACGGAATATTTACATCCAACTCCGCCGCAATCGCCCCGGCCAGATGCGCAACTTCAACACTGTGCTGAAGTACGTTCTGTCCGTAGCTGGTTCGATAGCGCAGCCGCCCCAGCAGCTTGACGAGTTCCGGATCTAGGCCCGTAACACCGGTCTCGAACACTGCCCGTTCGGCAGCTTCCTTCATCTTGACCTCGGCCTCGACCTGTGCCTTTTCTACCATCTCCTCGATTCGGCCCGGGTGGATTCGCCCGTCCAAAATGAGGCTTGATAGCGCGACTCGCGCAACTTCTCTTCGCACCGGGTCGAACCCGGAAATCACGACCGCTTCGGGTGTATCGTCGATTATAAGATCGACGCCCGTCAAGGTCTCGAATGCTCGAATGTTGCGGCCTTCACGGCCGATTATTCTGCCCTTCATATCATCGCCGGGCAGCGGCACTACTGATACAGTTGTCTCGGTGGCCTGATCCACCGCACATCTCTGGATCGCAAGGGTGATAATATCCCTGGCTTTCCGATCAGCCTGTTCTTTTGCCTGTTCCTCGGCCTGTCTTATAACATGAGCGACTTCTCGCTCCATCTCTCGATCAATTTGGCGCATCAGAAGCTCTTTGGCTTCGTCCGCGCTCATTCTGGAAACGCGCTCCAGTTCGTCTCTGTGCTGCTTAACGAGTTGTTCAGCTTCTTCGAACCGACCCTGAGCTTCAGCCTCTTTTTGTGTTAAGCTGCGTTCCTTACGATCGAGGTTGTCTTGCCTTCGGTCTAACGTCTCTTCTTTTTGCGTCAGCTTTCGCTCTAACCTCTGGATTTCGACCCTTTGTTCTTTATTCTCCCGCTCAATTTCGGCGCGAATCTTAAACGCCTCTTCTTTTGTTTCGAGGAGAATCTCTTTTCGCTTGGCTTCGATTTCCTTTTTTAGCTCGTCTTCACGTTCCGCTACGGCCGCTCGCGCGGTCTTGATCTTAAGCAGATTCGGTGAAATTAACACGAAATACATTACGCCGGTGGCCGCAATTGCGACTACTACTCCGACGGCTATGGCTATTCCTACTGGCAATCTGCCTCACCTCCTGTTCAAATTAGGATGTGAGGTAGAGCGAATCGATATCAACTGACTTCGACAAATGGTACTACCGAATGTGATCTCGGCGCCTCCTCTCGTTATCAGTCCCCATCCTGGGGACACAACTCATCAAGAACCTTTGCGATTGCGTTCCACGAAAAACCTCTGCGTCTCAAAAACGACGCCATTTTTGTGCGAAACGCCGGATCGCTCGTATTTGTTTTATCGGCCTTTTTGCGAACAAGAGAGAGCGCCATCTCGTATTCGGCGTTCTCGTCCAGGCTTTCGAGTGCATCTTCGATCTTGTGCGCGTCTACGCCTTTTGATCGAAGCTCCCATGCAAGCCTCGCTCGGCCCATCGGCCTAGAAACTGTGCGCGACTTGACCCAATCCCGACTGAACTTACCGTCATCAACAAGTCCAGCACGGGTCAAATGGCCGACTACTTCATCTACGATTTCTTCCGGAAAATCATTCCCGGCCAGTCGTTTACGGATCTCCGATTCGGATCGATCCCTGTAACCAAGTAACCGCAGCGCGCTTTCACGCGCTTTTCTCATCGTCTCTTTGTTTATCAACTCGGCCAGTCGGTCGGAATCGAACGTCTGGCCCACTGTAAGTCCCAGTGCAGCTACTACTTCCGAATGAGCACCGGCAGCAAATTGTCCGTCCACGAAAATTGAAACTCGGTCGGATCGCCTCTTTTGAGCTTCAATTGCCGTTATCTTGCCCATTAGGGCTACTCCGCTGCTTGCTCGGTTTTTACTGCAGCATCTTGATCTTCAGCACTATTGCTGCATCTGATTTTAGATTCGAGTTCGAGCATAATATCGGGATTAGCTTCTAAGTAGTTCTTTGCGTTCTCCCTGCCTTGCCCGAGCCTGGTCTCGCCATAAGTAAACCACGTGCCGGTCTTTGTTATAAAGCCCATTTCCGTAGCAACGTCGAGCAGACCTCCGCTCTTCGATATGCCCTTGGAAAACATAATATCGAACTCGGCATTTTTAAATGGCGGTCCCACTTTGTTTTTTGCAACTTTTACTTTTACGCGCGTGCCGATAGCCTCGCCGCTGACTTTGAGCGTCTCGATGCGCCGCACTTCCAAACGTACGCTCGACCAAAACTTGAGCGCCCGCCCGCCCGGCGTAGTTTCGGGATTTCCGAACATTACTCCGATTTTTTCGCGTATTTGGTTAATGAAGATCGCCGCAGTATTTGACTTTGAAAGCGACCCGCCGATCTTTCTCATCGCCTGCGACATCAGCCTCGCCTGCAGCCCTACATGCGAGTCGCCCATGTCGCCTTCAATTTCGGCCTTTGGAACCAGTGCTGCAACTGAGTCCAGCACCACCACATCGACCGCGCCGCTGCGCACAAGGGCGTCCACGATCTCCAACGCCTCTTCACCGGTGTCCGGCTGGCTGACCAGCAGTGAGTCAACATCCACGCCCAAATGCGACGCATACACGGCGTCAACCGAGTGCTCCGCGTCGACAAATGCCGCCACCCCGCCGAGTTTCTGCGCTTCAGCTACGACATGATATGCCAGAGTCGTCTTTCCGGACGACTCCTGACCGTAAATTTCAGTTATCCTGCCCCTGGGTATACCGCCGACCCCAAGCGCCATATCCAATGATATTGCACCGGTAGGTATTACCGACTCATCAAATCTCGGTCTCTCGCCGAGTCGCATAATCGAGCCGCGTCCAAACTGCTTTTCGATCTGCGCCAGCGCCATGTCCAGCGCTTTTCCTTTATCCATTTTTTTATTGCCCCCGCTAGAGGTAATATTTTCAAATATTACTTAACTTATGCACGCTCAGAGCCGTATATACAGGCCCGTCCGGCCTAAGCACACTCTTCATAACTACAATACTGTCAACTCTTTGCGAGCCGATATTATCTGCATTGACAGATGCCATTCGTTCAGCCAGATCGCCAACCGGCCTGATTTCGCTCACCCGCCCAATTGTAATATGACTTTTGAACGGCTTATCTTCTTTTGAAAACCCGGCTTCTGCCAATCGGGTTTCAACTGCGCCCGCAAGCGCCGTAAGCTGCTCGCGCCCATCTTCGATGCCGACCCACACGACCCTTGGCCTGCGTGAGTTTGGAAACACTCCAAGGCCGCTTATCGACATATCAAACGCCGCAAACTTGCTTGCGACTTCATCGAGTGCCGATTGAGCGCACGCGACTCGGTCGGCGTCGATGCCACCCAGAAACTTCAGTGTGACGTGGAAATTTTCGGGCGCTACCCACTTTACTGCAGGGGCAAGCTGCTTGACACGGTCTTGTATAGCGGAGATTCCGTTGCGAAGCTCCATGTCTAAGCAAACTGCCACAAATGTGCGGATAACCTTCTGGTTTTCCATATCAAGAAGGTCCAATAAATCGCCCACAATGCGATACAATCAAGGTGATTTGCTCAGAGCAAACGCATCCTAAGCATGTTCAATGCTGCCTGCGATGCCCTTTGTTTAATATCCATCCGGCTGCCCGAGAACCGGTGTTCGAAGGCAATAGTCTCATCAGATGTTGCCAAAGCCATATAGACAAGTCCAACCGGCTTGGCGGGTGTTCCTCCGGTCGGCCCCGCGATCCCCGTCACTGAGATAGCGATGTCCGATCCAGAAACTGCCCTGGCGCCTTCTGCCATTGCGCGAGCAACCTGCTCGCTGACTGCGCCATACTTACTTAGTAACTGCTCGTCAACACCCAGTATTTCCTTCTTTGCTTTGTTCGAATAGGTCACAAATCCCACAAGAAATACTTCCGAACTGCCCGATACGTCTGTAATTCGACTGTCAATAAACCCACCGGTGCAGCTTTCGGCGGTCGCAAGCGTCAAATTGCGCTCAATAAGCTTTGAAACGACTACCTTTTCCAGCGATTCATCGTCGCGCCCAAAAATGGCATTGCCCAGAATCGCTGAGATATTGGCATCCATCTTATCAATCATCGCTTCGGCCTCAGCTGTGCTTGCGGCCTTTGCGGTAATCCTCAAATGAACTTCGCCAGCGCTTGCCAGCGGCGCTACAGTCGGGTTAGCCCCTTCAAGTAAATCGCCAACCATCTCGGCTACGCTCGATTCGCCAAGCCCAACTATGCGAAGAACTCTGGATCTTATTAAATCGGCGACCTCGCCGACATGCTCTTTTAGATATGCGACCACCTGCGAGTCCACCATCTCGATGAACTCCCTGGGCGGCCCTGGCAGAACGATTACAACTTTGTCGTCAATTTCAAATGCTGCACCAGGGGCAGTTCCCAGCGGGTTGGGAAGCATCCTACCACGCTTAGGAATCATAGCCTGTTTTATATTTGCCTCGGGCATATCAATGCCTCTGGCGGCAAAAAATGCTTTTAGTTGCTCGACGGACTCTTTATGGAGAACCATTTCATCACCGACAACTTCCGCGACGGTCTCTTTTGTGAGATCGTCAGTGGTCGGCCCAAGCCCGCCTATAGTAAAAACCACATCCGCGCGTGCAAGTGCGGTCTTTATTGCATCGGCAAGCCTAGCCCTGTTGTCTCCGACGGTAACTCGATAATGAAGGTCAATCCCAAACAGAGGAAGCAATTTGGATAGATATGCGGCGTCAGTGTCAACAATCTGTCCCAGCAACAATTCGGTTCCAACTGAAATGACTTCTGCCCGCACGATCAGCCCTCCGAGTAGCTATAAATATATTATAACGTATGCCGGGGAGCCCTGACAACTCAGAAAGCGCGCGCGGAGCATTTGCAAGAACTATTTTGAAACTTTGCCAAAAAACCCCGCCAGGAACTATTGTCCACGGCGGGGTTAAGAGAAGCTCTTTATGGGAGCATCGAAAAAAACTCAGAGCAAAGTTCTTAAGGCATCTAACCCTGAGTTGATTTTTTTACACCCAACCACGAAGCTTTACTGCATCAGCAACTCTCTTGACGCTGACCATATAGGCGGCGGTGCGCATATCGGTCTTGTGGGCCAGAGACATCGCCAAAACATCAGAAAACGCCTTGGTCATTTTTCTTTCGAGCTTTACATGGACATCGTCTTCTTCCCAGTATAGACCAGTTACGTTCTGCACCCACTCAAAGTAGGAGACCGTAACGCCGCCGGCATTGGCTAAGAAATCCGGGATAACAAACACGCCATTTGCATAAAGCACTTCGTCAGCGGTAGGAGTGGTGGGGCCGTTTGCAAGCTCGCAGACGATTTTTGCGCGGATGTTGTCGGCATTTGCGCTAGTGATTACGCCTTCAAGCGCAGCCGGGATCAGCACATCGACGTCCAATTCGAGCAGTTGATCGTTACTGATCGACTTCGCACCAGGGAAGTTGATTACCGATCCAGTTGCCAGTTTGTGCTCAACTAATGCTTTTGTGTCAAAACCTTCTTCGTTGTATATGCAGCCTTTTGTATCGCTGACTGCAACAACAATGCTGCCCAAAAGCTCTGAGCACAAAGTCGCGGCATACTGGCCTGCGTTGCCGAAGCCTTGAACGGCGACGGTTGCCTTGCTCAGATCGATTTTCAAGTGCTTTGCAGCCTCACGAATTGTGTGCATGCCGCCTCTGGCTGTGGCATCACCGCGGCCTTCCGAGCCACCTATCGCCAACGGCTTGCCGGTGATGACGCCGGGGGCGTTATAGCCGGTGATTTTGGAGTATTCGTCCATCATCCATGCCATAATTTGCGGAGTCGTGTAGACATCGGGGGCGGGGACATCCTTTTCAGGGCCTATAAATCGTCCAACTTGATCGATGTATGCGCGGCTGAGACGCTCAAGTTCGCCGCAAGACATCTCTTTGGGGTTGCAGATGATACCGCCTTTTCCGCCGCCAAGCGGAATGTCGGCTACTGAGCATTTCCATGTCATCCATGCAGCAAGCGCACGGACGGTATCAATTGTCTCGCTGGGATGGAAACGAATGCCGCCCTTGCTCGGGCCGCGGGCGTTATTGTATTGAACACGGAAGCCCTTGAAAACTTTTACAGTCCCATCATCCATCTTGACCGGCAGTGAGACGTGTAGTTCACGCAGCGGCTCTCTTAGGACTTGGTGGACAGCCGGGTCAAGGTTGAGCATTTTTGCGGCCTTGTCCAACTGTATCTGTGCAATGGTAAACGGATTGGCCTCTTCGACTTGCAATTTTTGCTGACTCATTTTCTCCTCCAAAAAACAGCGTGTTTTATGAAGCATCATTGCTTTGAGCCAGCGGCATTGCTGGGGGGACTAACGCATCATCGACATTAGTCGAAACATTTTCGTAACATTCCAGAAACATTGTAGGATCGACAGGTAAGTTTGTCAAGGTCTACTGTTTCCTGGAGATAGTCCATTCCGATGTGGCATACTTCTTTTGCGCAAGATCGCGCGCGATCTTGATTTCATTGTTTGTGAGATTTTCAGGCTTTAGCGAGGTTTGCATGTAATTGCCGAACCCGAGAACAATGGCTTTGGCAATCGTTTCAAACGAGAACCCATCAAGTGAGTAATTTGAAGTTCGTGGGGCTTGACCAAACACTCGGTCTGCATCAAATTTTGGCGGGCAAAATGGAATCGATCCCTGCTCAAGCAATGCTCCGTATTTGCGGACTTGCGCCGATCCGACTGCTTTTGCGCGTCCAATTCTAACATCGCATTCCGCGATGTGCGCAAAGCAATCGGCGTCATGTAAACTTGGACGACTCGCATGCGACGGGCCGATTTCGGCGTCCATGCCCAATAGTTGCAGCCCCGCAACCATTCCGCCCATAAGCCATTGATGGCTTGCAAGCACACTGCTGCATCCGCTGGGCAGGTCGGATTCAGTGACGGCAATGCTGAACGTAACGTCGCTGCCATGCATTACCGCTCGTCCACCTGTTATTCGGCGAACTACGTCAATATTGCTTTCGCGGCAATAGTCTAAGTTAAATTTGGCTGTAATATCTTGCAGGCATCCGAGCGATATTGACGGGCGCTGCCATGAATAAATGCGTATTGTTGGCAAAACGAGGCCATCTGCGCATGCGCGCAGTATCGCCTCGTCAATGGCCATGTTCTCCGCAGCGCCGCGAGCGCCATCGAAAATCAGTCGCCAACCGCACTTTGGTGTGCAATTTGTTTTGCTACTCGGAACTTTCGGACACATATCGCAGCTCCGGTCGGCGGGCGGCGGTTGCCTCGTCAAGTCGCTTGACCAGCGTCAAATGCGGCGCAGCGCACACACCGGCCGGGTCGGTCTCAGTTTCGCGCGCAATTGCGAGCATTGCGTCGGCAAACGCATCGAGCGTCTCGATGCTCTCAGTTTCCGTCGGCTCGATCATCAGCGCCTCATGGACAATTAAAGGGAAGTAAATAGTCGGCGGGTGAAAATCAAAGTCGATTAAGCGCTTGGCAATATCCAGTGCCTTGACCCCAAGCTGCTTCTGTCTTTCGGCCGATGCCACGAACTCGTGCATGCAATAATCACTATGGGGCACATCGTAGGCCGACTTAATCCGCGAAAGCAAATAATTGGCATTGAGCACGGCATTTTCACTGACTGATTTCAGCCCGTCCGCGCCGAGCGAAAGAATATAAGCATAGGCCCGCAGAACAATTGCGATGTTGCCGTAAAAACTATGCACGCGGCCAATCGAATCCGGCCTTTCATAGTTGAGATAGTAACGGTCGCCGTCCATTGCCACGTTTGGAACAGGCAGATATGGCTCTAAAAACTTCTTGACCGCCACTGGCCCGGAACCGGGGCCGCCTCCTCCGTGCGGGGTTGAAAACGTCTTGTGCAAATTTAAGTGCATTGCGTCGAAGCCGTTGTCGCCGGGCCGATACCAGCCCATTACGGCGTTCATGTTCGCTCCGTCGCAGTATAGAAGCGCGCCTGAATCATGCACCATTTTGGATATCTCTTCAATGCGCGATTCAAAGAGGCCCAGCGTGTTGGGATTGGTAAGCATAACCGCTGCTGTCTCGTCGGATAACTCCGAGTGCAGAGCGTCGAGATCGACAAGCCCATCCGAACCCGACGGCACTTTTAATATATCGTAGCCGCAGCGGGCTGCGGTTGCTGGATTAGTTCCGTGCGATGAGTCCGGCACAATTACAACATGTCTTTGAGTCTGACCGGTGCGCTCATGATGGCGCTTAAATATCATCATAGCCGTAAGCTCGCCATGAGCGCCCGCCGCGGGTTGAAGCGTAACGGCGTCCATTCCGCTGACGGTTTTTATGAAATTTTGCGTATCATACAGGGCCTTGAGCATGCCCTGCGCGAGGGATTCGTCGGAATAAGGATGCAGTTCGGCAAATCCCGCCAGCGAAGCGACTTCTTCGTTGATTTTGGGATTATACTTCATCGTGCATGAACCAAGCGGGTAGAACCCGGCATCTACGCTGTAATTGGCGCTCGACAGCCGTGTAAAGTGACGTATTACGTCAACTTGGCTAATTTCAGGCAGAGGCAAATTTTTGCGCAAATTCTCCGCGCCTAGATATTTTTCCGCCGGTTGAGACTCAACATCGGCCGCCGGCAAGCTGACGCCGGTTCGCCCCGGAGAACTGTATTGAAAAATAGTTTTGTCTGCGCTCATCGCAAAGCCTCCAGAAGCGCGTCGATTTGCTCGCGGGTGCGCTTTTCAGTTACGCAAAGAAGCATTTTGTCGCGCATATCAGGATAGTATCTGCCGAGATTTAGCCCGCCGATAATGCCGCGTTTGCGCAAGTGCGCATTTATTTCATCAACCGGCTTGGGGCATTTCACCACAAATTCCTTAAAAAATCGCCCACCGGCGTTTTCATAACCCGGCAACTTTGCAATTTCGTCTGCGAGATAGTGCGACTTGGCCAAACACAGCTCGGCGACATCGCGCAGGCCGTTTTTTCCGAGCGTTGATAAATATACGGTCGCCGCCAGCGCGCACAGCCCTTGATTGGAACATATGTTGGACGTCGCCTTTTCGCGCCGGATGTGCTGCTCTCGCGTTTGAAGCGTGAGCACATAACCGCGTTTACCGTTCGTGTCGGTTGTCGCCCCAACGATTCGACCGGGCATTTTGCGCACGTACTGCTGCTTGCATGCAAACAGACCCAGCAGCGGCCCGCCAAACGACATTGGAATCCCCAGCGACTGTCCCTCGGCAACGGCGATGTCGGCGTCATAATCGCCAGGCGACTTGAGCAGTCCTAGCGAGATCGGATCGAATGAGACAACAAACAGCGCGCCGTTTGCATGCGCAAGTTTTGAGGCTGCATCCATTGATTCAATTGAGCCAAAGAAGTTGGGATTTTGCGCAATTACGCACGCGGTGTTTGTGCCGATATGCTCGCCGAGTTTGGCAAAATCAGTTAATAATGAGTCACGGCCGGATTCAATAATTGTGTAACCGGCTGCCCATGCGTAAGTGCGAAGTGTTTCGCGATAAGCCGGGTTTACGCAGTCCGAGACAAGCCATTCAGTGCGTCCTGTAATACTCGAAGCCATCATTGCTGCCTCGGCGAGCGCGGTCGCTCCGTCGTAAAGCGAGGCATTTGCTACATCCATACCTGTGAGGTCGCATACAAGTGTCTGAAACTCAAATATCGACTGAAGCGTGCCCTGGCTGATCTCCGGTTGATACGGTGTGTATGATGTATAAAACTCAGAGCGCCCAATTACGGCTGGAACGGTGGACGGTATATAGTGGTCATATATGCCTGCGCCCAGAAAACTGGGATTGATGCAATTGGCTGAAGCCAGCTCGGCGAAGTGACGCCTGAGCTCGATCTCGCTCATCGCGTCAGGCAAATCGAGTTTGCCTAGCATGTGCAGTTCGGCCGGAATTTGTTTTTTTAAAAGCTCGGCTACGCTGGACGCGCCGATAGATTCCAGCATCCGCTGCTGATCGGCAGAAGTGTTCGGTATATACGACAACTTCAGTGCTCCTTGATTACTGATTCATACTGCTCCGCGTTTAGCAAATCGTCGAGTTGAGTAGGATCGTCCATTTTGATTTTGACCATCCAGCCCTCGTCGAGCGAGCTTTCATTGACGAGTTGCGGAGAATCGGCAAGCGCGGAATTGAGTTGTATTATCTCGCCGGATACGGGGCTAACCAAGTCGGAGACGGTCTTGTAGGACTCGATCGTGCCGAGCACGTCTCCTGCAGCAAATTTTGATCCGGGTTCCGGCAATTCAACGAACACTATCTCGCCCAACTCCGACTGGGCGTAGTCAGTGATTCCAACGGTTGCCGTGTCGCCATCGGTCTTGATCCACTCATGAGTCTTTGTGAACTTGAGCTCCACTTGAAACTTCTCCTATGCTCTCTTATAAAATGGTGTCGAAACGACCCTGCACGCACAGGTTCGCGCGCCCATCACGACACTGACTTTTGTGTCGACTTTCGCAAACTCACTATTTATATACACCAGCGCGATTGCTTTGTTCAAAGTCGGCGAAAAAGTGCCGCTCGTGACATTGCCGACAGCAATGCCATCCTTTACAACATCACAGCCATGCCTGGGAATACATCTATCGATTGCCTCAATACCCGCGAGCACGCGCTT
>JAEWSK010000012.1 GCA_023398345.1 Armatimonadota bacterium
GTCCGTATCGACAGGTTTGTCTCTGCTCGCAAGCAGCATTGCCCTGTAACTGTCCAAGTCGACACCGTCGGAATCACTAAGCGTGGGCACTAACGTATCCCAGCGAATATACGATTCGCATGGAGCTAAGTTCTTTATCGTCGCATTAATTACAAAATAGCGATTGCCTTCTTCAAGCTCAAAGTCTTCTATCTCTTTATTCGAAAAAGAAGTGCTGTTCAGTGCAAAATTGAACACACCGATTGGATAGAACTCGCCAGTTTTAGCTGTCACTTTTTTTAAAGCAGTCGCACCGGTCGAATCAGCAGGGTCGGCATAGGGAGCAGATAGAGGTTTTATCTTGCCCTTTAGATTGTAGCGCAGCACAAGGTTATCATCACTCTTAAATATTAATTTGGGAATGTCTAGCTCAGCCGGAACAGCGATATAGGAAAAAACCGATATCTTTTGACCGGGCTTGAGATCCATCTCAAAATTGGAATTTGTTTTTTCAACGCCGGAATTTTGTTCGTACTCGTGGTTTTCGTTCTTGGAATCGACCGCGGTGATATTGAACGTGTCCCACCTTACAAATACTTCCTGGCTCTGCGGGTTGTGAATGACGTAGTGAAGCACCAAAAACTTCTCATCAGCTTTAGGATAGTGCAGCGAATCGCCAATTACCAACTGCCCCACCGAAAACTCAACACTCGTGAGAGTAACGTTAAGCGGAGAGATCTTACCCAAAGTGTATGTCGAACCTAAATCAGCATATTCGCCTTTAAGCTGGGTAGTGCCTATTGTGGCATGATTGGTCGTAGATTTTGAAGTCGTCTTTTTTGTGGGTTTGGCCTTGGCCGCAAACGCAGCAGTGCTCAACAACAGCAACACTACAAGTATTGCAGTTGCTTTGTAAGTTTTTGTCATCTGCTTACACCTCTGAAATTACAGTAATGGTTGAGTTTTATGCAAACGCTAAGGCCGTTCCTCTTTTGGACACATCATTTCGGCCACCATGTTGCATAATTTCAGCGAACATACCGGAACTTGCCTTGGAAGTCTGATTTCGAAAATCTTCAAAGCTCCCTGCTATGTGCTACGTTGACACCCATTCCGTTCGTTACATATAATAAACCCATCACAAACTACTCCAAAATATGATCGGAGACCGACAAAATAATGCTCGCTCAAATAACGTCGAGTGCGGTGAGCGGAATTGACGCCTACATAATTGAGGTAGAAGTCGACATATCGCCGGCGTTGCCGAGCTTTACCATAGTCGGGCTTCCCGATGCGGCTGTTCGCGAGTCTATCGAGCGAGTTAGGGCTGCAATTAAAAATTGTGGATTTGAATTTCCGTCCAGACGCATCACCATCAACCTAGCCCCGGCCGATGTTCGCAAAGAAGGGCCATCGTTTGACTTGCCAATCGCAATTGGGATACTGGCAGCCAGCGGTCAAGTCAATATCGAATTTGCAAAAAACTGCATGATCGTTGGCGAACTCAGCTTGGACGGAGCGGTGCGAAACGTAAGCGGCGTGCTTCCGATAGCGATGAACGCCCGAGAAAAAAAGATCGAGCGAATAATTGTTCCAGCGCACAATGTCAAAGAAGCGGCGGTGGTAGGTGATGTTGAAGTCTATCCTGTTACAACATTGACCGAAGTAGTCCAGCTTCTAAACGAGCCGGATAAAATGCTTCCAGCTATCTTCGACATTCAAGAGTTTCAAACGCTCGATGCTCCATCCTACGACATTGACTTTAGCGATGTTAAGGGCCAAGACAGCGTTAAGCGGGCTTTTGAAGTTGCGGCAGCAGGCGGACACAATATAGTTATGATCGGCCCACCTGGAAGCGGAAAAACAATGCTTGCCCGCAGGATTCCAACAATATTACCGCCTTTATCAATCGAAGAGGCGCTCGAGGTAACAAAACTATACAGCGTATGCGGCCTGCTCAGCTCAAATGAGGCTCTGATTACAAAGCGCGCCTTTCGCGCTCCGCATCATACAATATCAAACGCCGGGCTTGCCGGAGGCGGCACATGTCCAAGACCGGGAGAGATCAGTTTAGCGCACAACGGCGTGCTTTTCCTTGACGAGTTACCGGAGTTTAAGCGGGATGTGCTAGAAATTCTCAGACAGCCGCTCGAAGACGGTGTCGTCACGATTGCTCGCGCACAGGCATCGCTCACCTATCCGGCCCGCTTCATTTTTATCGGAGCGCTAAACCCGTGCCCATGTGGATTTTATGGCGACAGCCTAAAAACATGTTCTTGTTCTCCGCAAATGATCAAGCGTTACTTGCAACGCGTCTCCGGCCCTCTTTTGGATAGAATAGACATCCATGTCGAGGTGCCGCGCCTAAAGCATGATGATCTTCTCAGCCGAAGCAAAGGCGAATCATCACTGGCGATAAGGCAGAGAGTAATCGAAGCGAGAAAACGACAACTTGAGCGCTTTTGCGGCAGCAGCGCTTACTCAAACGCCCAGATGAACTCACGCCAGATAAGGCAATTCTGCATTATAACGGACGACACAAAAAGCCTGCTGCGTTCGGCAATTACGCAACTGAACATGTCGGCCAGAGCTTACGATCGCATCCTCAAACTATCTCGAACCATCGCCGATCTTGCCGGTGACGAACAAATTCAGCTTTCTCACGTTGCTGAGGCTATTCAGTACAGAAGCCTAGACAGAAAGTTCTGGGCATAGTTGGCAAGTATAAGCAATATTGTTACGTAGATACGACACACACTGCCACGCTCAAAGTTTGACAAGACCACTATCTGTCGGTATACTATCAGGTTGTACGTAACTGACGAAACTGAGGGAAGGGACCTCTCGGGCTCTTCCCTTATTTTACGCTGTGTGGACGGCAGAAAAATCGCCGTCGCCCAGAGATATGGTGAGAGATGTTCGAGAGCCTGTCCGAGAAACTGCAGGGCGTTTTCAAAAAGCTCCGCGGAAAGGGCGGCCTTACTGAAAGTGACGTCAACGAGGCACTGCGCGAGGTTCGCCTTGTGCTGCTGGAGGCTGATGTCAACTTCAAGGTCGTCAAGGACTTTGTCGCGGCTGTAAAAGAACAGGCAATCGGTCAGGCCGTGCTGCAGGGTTTGAATCCTGCCCAGCATGTAATAAAGATTGTTAACGAAGAGCTGATAAATCTGCTCGGCGGCGAGCAAGTTAAGCTCAAAGTGTCGGAACGACCCCCGACTGTTATAATGGTTGCGGGTCTTCATGGCGCGGGCAAAACCACCCAGGTGGCAAAACTCGCGAATATGTTTAAAAAGCAGGGCAAAAAGCCGCTGCTGGTGGCGGGAGATGTCTACCGCCCCGCGGCGATTTTGCAGCTCAGGACGCTGAGTGAACAAATCGGCGTCGATGCGTTCGATATAGGCGACAAGCAAGATGCGGTTGCGGTTGCAAAATCAGCGCTGAACTATGCAAAAACAAACGGCAATGATCCGGTTTTAATCGACGTCGCGGGTCGACTTCACATCGACGAAGAGATGATGTCGGAGCTAAAGCGCATCCGCGAGCAGATAGATGTGACCGAGGTGCTGCTTGTTGTCGACGCAATGACTGGCCAAGACGCCGTCAATGTGGCGAGGCAATTCAACGAGGCGCTGGAAATCGACGGCATTTTGATGACCAAAATGGACGGCGATGCACGCGGCGGCGCGGCGTTGTCGGTAAAGGCGGTCACTGGTAAGCCGATAAAGTTTATAGGCACATCGGAAAAGATGGACGGAATCGAGCCGTTTCATCCAGACCGAATGGCGTCGCGCATACTCGGAATGGGGGACGTTCTTAGCCTGATCGAAAAGGCTCAAGAGTCCTTCGATGAACAGCAGGCACTGACGCTGGAAAAGAAGCTAAGGGAAAATCGTTTTGATTTGAACGATTATCTCGCGCAGCTTCAGCAAATGCGAAAAATGGGCCCGCTCGATAAGCTTATGGAAATGATTCCCGGTTTCGGGAACATGAGCCAGCAGTTAAAGGGCGCAAAAATAGACGAGAAAGAATTTGGCCATGTTGAGGCGATCTTGCGCTCTATGACATATGAGGAGCGCAGTGATCCGACAATTCTTAACGCGAGTCGCCGCAGGCGAATTGCTGCCGGCAGTGGCACAAGCGTTCAGGAAGTCAACCGACTTATGAACCAGTTCGGCGAAATGCGCAAGATGATTCGCACGATGACTGGCGCTGAAGAGTCAGGGAAAAGGCATAAGCGAATGCCTAATTTCCCGTTTATGAATTAAATATTCGTTGGCCTAAACTTATTTTCAGGGCTTGCAAATAGATTGCCGAAACTACGATTTTAATTCAAATCGGCATGATTTTATGATGAAGTAGTTAGTAATCCTAGGAGGAGAACTCAATTGGTAAAGATCAGACTCAGGCGGATGGGAGCAAAGAAGCGGCCGTTCTACAGAATCGTAGTAGCGGACAGCCGCAAGGCGCGTGATGGGCGTTTCATTGAGAACATCGGCTACTATGACCCGACCGTCGAACCTCCGGTGATCAAACTGGATGTTGAAAAAGCTCAGGATTGGATCAACAAAGGCGCGCAGCCGTCTGACGTGACCCGTGGCCTTTTGAAGAAGATGGGCATGCTTGGCGGGCAGAGCGAGGCATCGATTTCACGGGCTGCCGCGAAGATCGAAGCAAAGAAGAATGCAAAGGCTAAGGCCGAAGCTCCGGCGATTGTCGAAACCGCCGCTCCTGCCGAAGAGTCTGCTGCTGAGGCCACCGAAGAAGTCGTGGCAGAAGAAGCGGCTGAGTAAATCGGTAAGTGCGATTGCATAATCGTTTTTGTATCGTGTGATGGAGTGGGTTGATTTGAAGAACCTGATCGAGATTCTGGTAAAGGCCTTGGTTGATAATGCCGGTGCCGTAAATGTCGAGGAAATTGACGAAGGCGATTCGGTGACGTTTGAAGTCACCGTTGCTGAAGACGATCTCGGCAAGGTCATCGGCAAGCAAGGACGAGTGGCGAATGCTCTGAGAACTGTCGCTAAAGCAGCGGCTATCAAAGAACACAAGAATGTATTCGTCAAGATATTGCCGTAGGCCTATGCCCCGAATTGAGAAACAATATATTATAATAGGCAAGATTGTCGCGCCGATGGGAATCCGCGGGGAAGTAAAGGTCGTTATCCTTACGGACTATCCCGAGCGGTTCGCGAATGGAAGCGAGCTTTTGCTCAGGCTGCCTGAATCCGAACCGAAGCGGGTGAAGATAACGAGCCAGAATCCGCACAAGGGTGGGTTGACACTCAAAATCGAGGGGATAGATACTCGAAATGATGCCGAAACCCTGCGCGGAGCGGAGTTCGTTATCGACGAAAGCGAGCTGACCGAACTGCCTGCGGGCGAGTTCTACGTTTTCGATATTATCGGCCTAAAGGTCACCAGCGAAGACGGTCGGGAATGCGGCGAAGTAACCGAAGTGCTGCAGGGTGGTGCAAACGATGTATATGTTACTAGCACTGGCCTGTGCATTCCGGCGATGCGCGACGTGATTGCGAAAGTGGACGTTGAAAAAGGCGAGATAATAATCAGACCGGTTCCGGGACTGTTGGACAAGAACTGATATGCTCTTTGAAGTACTGACCACATTTCCGGGGATGATCGATGCGATTACAAACGAGAGTATCCTCGGAAGGGCGCAAAGTAAAGGTCTGATTGACGTAAATGCCGTCAATATTCGGGATTTCACGGCGGACAAGCATCGAACCACCGACGACGCGCCGTTTGGCGGCGGGCCGGGAATGGTTATGAAGCCGGAGCCCGTATTTGATGCAGTGGATTCGTTAGTGAGCCGCGGTCGCGGCGGAAGGCCGAGAATCCTGCTGATGACTCCGCAAGGGCGACGATTTGACCAGTCAATGGCCGAAGAGTTGGCTGGCGAGAGCCATTTGATTATGATCTGCGGCCGCTACGAGGGCGTGGACGAACGAATAAGACAACATTTGGTGGCCGATGAGATTTCCATTGGCGACTATGTGCTCACCGGCGGCGAGTTGGCAGCATTGGTTGTTATAGATGCAGTCGCAAGGCTGCTGCCGGGAGTGTTAGGAGACGAGAGCTCGCCCGAAAGCGAGTCGTTTTCGAGCGGGCTTTTGGAATACCCGCAATATACGCGTCCCGCGGATTTCCGCGGATACAGTGTGCCCGAAGTATTGCTTTCGGGCAATCACGAACAAATAAGAAAATGGAGGCGCGCGCAGTCGCTGGAACGGACGCTTCAAAAGCGCCCTGACTTGCTTGAGACCGCGCCGCTTACGCAAGAAGATAAACGCATACTGGATAGGCTTAGAGCCGAGGAGGAATAAAGTGCAGCTCATCGAGCAGATAGAGTTTGAACAGCTAAGAATCGACACTCCCGACTTTGGTCCTGGCGACACGGTTAAGGTTCACACCCGAGTCGTAGAGGGCGGCAAAGAGAGAATTCAGATATTCGAGGGAGTAATTATCGGCAAGAAAGACGGCGGGCTGCGCTCGGCGTTTACTGTCCGCAAGCTCTCGCATGGAATTGGCGTCGAGCGAACATTTATGCTTCATTCGCCGCGAATTGCCAAAATTGAAGTAGCTCGCCGGGGCGCGGTGCGCAGAGCAAAACTGTATTACCTGCGCGGCAAAGTTGGTAAGGCTGCCAGAATCAAAGAGCGCCAAACAGCCCAATGAGGCTTAACAATATGATGGAGATGCTTGCAAACCTTGCATGGTGGCAGGTGCTTGTTATCGTAGCTATCCTGCTTGCCATCAGGTTTGGGCTCGCCAAGCAAAATGGGCAATGGGCGAAATCAATTGCGGAGACGGCTGAGTCGCTTGCAGTAGCAATGGCACTAGTATTTTTTATCATACGGCCATTTATAGTGCAGGCGTTCTTTATACCGTCGGCGTCCATGCACCCCACTCTGCTGGAGTCTGATCACATCCTGGTCAATAAGTTTATCTATCGCTTTTCTGAGCCGAAACGCGGGGACGTAATTGTTTTTAAGTCCCCGCCAGAGGCAAGGCTGGACGAAAAAGACTTTATCAAACGCGTAATTGCTGTTCCCGGCGATACCGTACGAATCACTCCGGGCTACGTGCTAATCGGCAACCAACAGTACGGACACAAAGAAATCCGGCATATTCTCGAAGAACTCGCCAATGTTAAAATCAAAGGCGATCAAGTCTACGAGGACGGCAAAGTTGTCCCTCCATGGGAAATTGCAATGCAGGCCGAACCGATGGTTGGGCGACAGCCCGTAGGCGTCGAATACAATGAAATTACCGGTGAGAGCAAGGTCATCCTTGGAAAAAAAGACAGTCCGGCAGTGGCGCTGGATATGAGCGATCTCTCTCGCCTATTGGAAACTCGGCACAGCATCAAACTCATTGGCAACGAAATATATCGCGACGGCAAGAAAGTCGATAAGGCTAAGCTCGCAAAGCTTGTCGGCGAGCCAAAGGCCGCGGTTAAAGTAGTGCCCGGCGTTGTCTACCTTAACGGCAAACCGCTTAAAGAGCCATATACTGCCGAAGACCCCGACGATATATATCCGGGCGGTTCAAGAAACACTGTTGACGATGCGTGGATAGTGACTCAGAAAATCGGCAAAAATCGCGTTCAGTTGGTAAAAATCCCTAAGGGCAGGCTGCTTGTCATGGGTGACAACCGCAATGACTCCAACGACGCCCGATTCTGGGGATTGCTAAAGCGTGATCGAGTTCTTGGCAAAGCAGGATTTATCTTCTGGCCGATCCCACGAATGCAATTAATCCATTAAACAAGATCAGCTTGAGATTTAATCGCGATTCGTGATTTGATGTGCACTTTTTCGCAAAGTCGTTCGCGATTGCATCTGTGTGAGGTTTGTTTGTATGGACTTGAGCTTGTGCAGCGACGAAGCAACAAAGTGTCAGTGTGACCCGTGGGCATACGAAAAGCAGGTTTGGGCGAACGGTTATACATGTGTTGCCGGAGTTGACGAGGCAGGCCGTGGGCCACTTGCCGGACCGGTCGTTGCAGCGGCTGTTGTTTTGCCAAAGGACTTTGATACTGTCGGCATCGGCGATTCAAAGGCGATGAGCGCGAAAGCCCGCGAGGCGATGTTTGAGCGCATTACTTCAAAAGCGCGATTCGGTGTCGGCATTGCCAGTCCAAAACTAATAGACGAGATCAATATACTTCGTGCTACATATCATGCAATGAGAGCGGCGCTCGATGCCATCGACGCCGCTTTTGATTTTATATTGGTCGATGGCCTGCCTGTCCCCGACCTTCCAAGACGTTCAATCGCTATTGTCAAAGGCGACTCATTGAGCGTATCCATCGGCGCGGCATCAATAGTCGCAAAAGTCAGCCGAGACCGGATAATGGTCGATATGGACTGCAAATATCCCGAATACGGCTTTGCTTCACACAAGGGCTACGGTTCGAGACTTCACCTCGAAGCCCTCGATCGATACGGCCCCTGCCCGTGCCATAGAAAGTCGTTTGCGCCGGTAGCCAAGAGAGTTAATCTATGCCGTCTCCCAGGACTAGAATAGGCACAAGCGCGGAAATTGTCGCTGCGGCTGAATTGGGCAAGCGCGGCTACGAGATAGTTGCGTCAAACTACCGATGCCAATTTGGCGAAATAGACCTCATCGCAAACGAAGACAATAGCCTTGTTTTCGTGGAAGTTCGATGCAAGCGCACCGGCAATTACGGCACTCCCGCGGATTCAATCACACCTTCAAAGATCCGCAAGATAGTCACAACCGCCCAGCACTATCTTGACATTAACGCTCTTACGGACATTGCTTGCCGGTTTGATGTTGTCGAAGTTGTGCTTATTGATGGCAAACTGGTCATAAAAGATGTAATTCGAGATGCATTCACCGCGTGAACTCAAATTTTCCCCTAAATGAAACCTAGTATTTTTACTAGTGTGGACCTCCTCAAAACATATGGAAGAATCTGATTGAGGCCGAATGGCCCGACTCGAATGCTAAACTGCGCGGGCGGGCTTGCAGCGACTTTATATACCTTGGAGGAGGTAATCGAACTAATGAGTAGGTTTATGTTGAAGAGGCGACGCGGGTTCACACTGATCGAAATCATGATCGTTGTTTTGATTATAGCAGTGTTGCTTGCCATCGCAATCCCGAACTTTATGAAGGCCCGCGACACTTCCCGGGCTAAGGCATGCGTGGCGAACCTTCGCCAGATTGATACTGCAAAGATGCAGTGGGCAATGGACAACAAGAAGCTGGGAACTGACGCCCCGGTTGTTGGTGAACTGATCCCAACTTATATTAAGAACGCACTCACGTGTCCGTCAGGCGGAACATATGTGATAAACGCCGTGGATGCTAATCCGACGTGTCCGAACGTGGGGACACTCACAACGCACACGCTAGACTAACATATGCTCTAAAAGTGACGATTTGCATTAAGGCCCGGAACGCTATGCGCTTCGGGTCTTTTGCGCATTTATTGGAAATGCGTCACAACGCCGGGGCGCGATTGACAGTGCGCGGCTGCGGTCGTAAAATTAGGCAATTAGTGCGCTGCGGCACAGGCGCGGCGTAAAATGGTGTGTGTATTGACTTACCGGATACTGTTAGTTGAGGACGAGCCTGCCATCGCGGAGTCGGTGGCATATTCACTTAGAGGCGAAGGCTTTGATGTTCAAGTGGCCTCAGATGGATTGGAGGCTCTTTCGACGTTTCAAGCTTTTGCTCCCGACTTAATTATACTCGACTTGATGCTTCCCAAACTCAGCGGCCTGGATATTTGCCGGGTTATCCGCAAGCAATCCAGTGTCTCGATAATAATGCTGACGGCCAAGACTGAAGAAATAGACCGAGTAGTCGGCCTTGAAATGGGCGCGGACGACTACGTCCCCAAGCCATTTAGCATTAGAGAGTTGATTGCCCGCGTGCGCGCCGTTTTAAGACGCATCGAATCAAGCCGCGATGAAGGCGAGCATGTTAAGATGCGCGCTGCTGGGATCGATATGGACGTTGTGCGCAGGCATGTATCGATAGACGGGCGGATTATCCACTTGCCGCTAAAGCAATTTGAATTGCTAAAAATACTTATGGAAAACAAGGGCCGCGTCGTTAGCCGCGAGCATCTGATCTGTGCGGTATGGGGCTCCGATGCAGCCGGCAGTACAGGCACGCTGGATGTGCATATTCGATGGCTGCGCGAAAAGTTGGAAGATGACCCAGGCTCGCCCAAGCGAATTCTCACTGTTCGAGGCGCGGGATATCGGATCGGCTCCGAAGGTGAGGATTAGTTGAAGCATGTAAAGCTCGCGAGGGTGTCGTGGGTATTGCCTGCTATTGTGGGAGCCTGTGGAGTTGCGCTCGCAAAACTCATTGGACTAAAGCCATCGCCTGCGCTCGAATGGTCACTGCTTTTCTTTGTAATTGCCGCCGTCGGCACTCTAATTATTAAAATGCGCGCCGCCCGCGCATACCGGCCCGATAGAATTTCAGAAATTGTCCATGCACTGTCGGATGGGCATGGATTCGACACCGACAAACTTGCCAGACAAGGAATGGATAATGGCGTGTTGACCGCGTTTGCAGAGTTGGATTCAGTGGTCAAATCGCTCATTCAAGAAAAAATCCGCGCAAAAAAAGTGCTGTCTCAAATTGCGGACGGCATCATCACTGTTGACAGCAGCGGCGCGGTGATCCTTTTCAATAAAGCTGCGGAGTCGATGTTCGGCATGAGGACTCTGCACACAAAATGCGGCAGAATCGAAGCGTCCGAATTTCATCCGGAAATTGCTCGGATGGCGTCGGATTGCATCGAAGAAAAGCGAATGCTGAGCACGGAAATACGGCTTTCGGGCATGCCGGAAAAAGTCATAGGAATAACAGCGACTCCTTTTTCTGAGCCGCATTCGGACGGCGTAGCTCTGTTTCTTCTCCACGACCTCAGCGAAATAAGGCGCCATGAGAAAATGCAAAAGGAGTTCGTCTCCAACGTAAGCCACGAACTGCGCACACCCATCACAGCAGTTCGCGCGACCGCCGAAGCACTGATAGCTGGAGCGAAAAACGACGATAAGCTTGTAGACAGATTTTTAAATACGATTGTTGCCGAAAGCGACCGGCTGTCGGCTCTTATTGACGATTTATTGGACATCGCCAAGCGGGATTCAGGCATCACGCGCACTGAAAAGAGCAAGGTCAGCGTGGCTGAAGTCATTTGCATTGCACTAACAGCCGCTCGTCCGCTGGCCGATCAAAAAAATGTATCCATCGGATATTTTGTGCCGGATGGCCTCGCAGCATATGCGTCTGAAACTCAGCTTGTGCAATTAGTCAGAAATCTGCTCGACAATGCCATAAAATACACGCCGTCCGGCGGGCGCGTAGATGTAACTGGCGGACGAGTTGACGACTGTGTTACGATAACAGTGCGCGATACCGGCATCGGCATTCCTCACGGCGAG
>JAEWSK010000079.1 GCA_023398345.1 Armatimonadota bacterium
CCGGATGTGGATATATGCATGCGAGCTTAACAGGCCATATCATTTTTCTGCAAAAAATGCGGCGCAACTGATTGCCGCGACTGCTATTACTGCCGCGACAACCAGAACCCACGCCGCATCGAATTCATGTTTTGAAAATTTCAATTTTAGATGTTTTAAGCATCAGCTACGAGTTGCGCTACCATATCTCCGACCTCGGTTGTCGTATAGCCCATTTTTCCTGCGCTCATGCTCTTGAGCTTATTGCCGGTGACGTAGGCAATTGCTTTGTCTACCAAATCAGCGGCCTGCTTTTCGCCGAGAGTATCGAGCATCATCTGCAGTGCGCCTATTGCCGCCAGCGGATTGATGACGTTCATTCCCGTATACTTTGGCGCTGAGCCGCCGATGGGCTCGAACATCGAGACGCTCTGTGGGTTGATATTGCCGCCTGCTGCGATTCCCATGCCACCCTGGGTCATTGCGCCGAGATCGGTAATTATGTCTCCGAACATGTTGTCTGTTACTAATACGTCAAACCACTCGGGGTTTTTCACCATCCACATTGTAGTGGCGTCTACATGAGCGTAGTCCGGCTTGATGTCGGGGTATTCTTTTGCGACTTCATAAAATGTTCGCTCCCACAAATCAAACGCAAACGTCAGCACGTTGGTTTTACCCACTAAAGTGAGTTGCTTTTTGCGGTTGCGCTTTCGGCAAAATTCAAACGCATAGCGTATGCAGCGCTCGACGCCTTTGCGGGTGTTGATAGACTCCTGCACGGCCACTTCATCCGGCGTGCCTTTTTTGAGCACTCCGCCAGCGCCCGTGTACAGTCCCTCGGTGTTTTCACGCACTACGACATAGTCGATGTCTTCCGGGCCTTTGTCTTTTAGAGGTGTCTCAACATTGGGGTATAGCTTTACCGGGCGCAGGTTTATATACTGATCCAGTCCGAATCGAAGAGTTAAAAGTATGCCCTTTTCGAGAATGCCGGGCTTTACGTCCGGGTGGCCGATTGCTCCGAGATACATAGCGTCGAACTGCTTCATTTCCTCGATTGCCGAGTCCGGCAGTATTTCGCCGGTGCGCAAGTAGCGCTCCCCGCCCCAGTCGTAGTCCACCGTCTCGTATTTAAACCCGGTCTTGCGGCTAGCTGCCTCGAGCACTTTCAGCCCTTCTTTTACGACTTCCGGGCCGGTTCCGTCGCCGCCTATGACCGCTATCTTATGCATTGTTGTCCTCCTGTTATAAAAAAACGAGCCCAAGGCCGGATTTAACAGTCCGAGCCCTTAAAATTATATCAAAACTGGAGTTCGAGCATGCTTTAGTGTTATCCTCCATGTCTTCGCAGTAATCGCTTGCAGGGCTTATTGAAAGAATGCAATTTGCCGTATTTGGCAATTGCGTGAATGATTTTGCGCTATGCGTATATAAGACATGCGCTAGCGGCTAGGCGCGAGCTTAGTTGTCCATTTAAAATAACAGGCACTGCTTTGGCTAAGACTGCTCTCCTTATACAAATGATAGATCTGCTTCGAAATCGACCCGGCATAGGCTTGCCTGAGTTGTCGTCGCACATGGGCAGGTCAGAACGCACAATATATAGATGGCTCAGTGAGTTGTCTAATGAAATAGGCGCGCGCGTCTATTTTAAAGATGGAGGATACCATCTTACTGACGATATTGACTCGCCTGCGCCGTTTACTCCCGAGGAACTGCTTGTATTGCGCGCGGCGCTGAAGTCGCAGGTGTTTAGTGACGAATCGCCTTTGCGCGACAAGGCCGAGTCGGCATGGCTAAAAATACGCGATGCCTCGCCATACGAGAGAATGCGGATTGCAAGCGAACTTTCAGAAAGCTACTGCGTTCAGCCGACTGTTCCAAAGGGATTTATTGACCCGAACATGTCGCGCGTCATTGAGAGCGCAATTGCCGAGCATCGCCGTCTGCGCATTGTCTATTGGTCTCAGAAAAGCAATCAAATCAAGGATTACACAATCGACCCATACGCACTTGTCTTTCGCAGGCACAGTTGGTATTTGCTTGCGCACTGTTTCGAGCATGGTGAAGTTGCGCAGTTCAAACTGGTGAGGATGCGGGAGGTTGTCGAGACCGGAGTCAAATTCGAACCGCCCGCCGACTTTTCAGTAGAAGAATACTTTCGGCACAGTTGGGAAGCATGGGCTGGTGGGACGCCAATTGACGTGCGCGTTAAATTCAGCCCGCGCGTGTCCGTTATGGTCGCGGAGAGCAGGCGACATCCATCGCAAAAAGTTTACCCCCAACCCGACGGCAGCGTAATATTCGAAGCTACGGTTGCCGGCGTCGAAGAGATAGCAATTTGGATCCTTGGTTTCGGCAGAGATGCTGAAGTGTTGGACCCGCCCGAGTTGAGAAACTACATAGTCGACCATGTCTTTGCTCTTGTTGATCTATATAGCCATCGGGACTCGGATGACAGAGATGCATCTGAGCTAACAGGCGCTTGCCATACCCACTGAGTCCATTTTTTGCAATGTACTCCATGCCCCAATACTATCCCTCTGCAATAAACTCAGTCCATATATAAGTTAGTGGCAGCGCGAGTTTTTGACACTTGATGTGAAATCTCATAGATGATTGCCCCTGCTTGATTCTGCTATAATAATGTATGCAACGAGTGGGCATGATCCCGCCGAATTGATTTGAAGGACACAATATGGACGACCTAATGCTCTTTTCAGGCACAGCCAATCCCGAGCTTTCGCAAAAAATCGCGAAATTGCTTGGAGTTCGGGTGGGCGACATGACGGTGACGCGCTTTTCCGACGGTGAAATTCACGTTCAAGTAAATCAAAGCGTGCGCGGAGATGACGTGTTTGTCGTGCAAAGCTGTCCGTCGCCGGTAAATGAGAACCTGATGGAGCTTTTGATAATGGTCGATGCGTTCCGGCGCGCCTCGGTGCGACGGATAACGGTCGTAATGCCGTATTTTTGCTACTCGCGTCAGGATAAGAAAGTCAAACCGCGCGAGCCTATTGCAGCCAAGCTTGTTGCGAACATGCTTGCAACTGCCGGTGCGGATCGTGTGTTGACGATGGATCTGCATGCAGGGCAGCTTGTAGGTTTTTTCGATATTCCCGTAGACAATCTCCATGCAGGCCCCATTATCGCCGATCACCTCGCACAAAATATTCCACTGGAAAATGCCGTTGTAGTATCGCCTGATGTGGGCGGTGTTACACGCGCACGCGCGCTGGCCGAAGTGTTGGGTACGCCTATTGCAATTATAGTTAAGCGCAGACCGGAGCCGAATAGAGCCGAGGTGGTGGAGCTTATTGGCGATGTGAGCGGCAAGAGTGCGATTATGTTCGACGACATGATCGATACCGGCGGCTCGGTGATACATGGCGCAGAGGCATTGCTTGAGCGCGGCGCTGCGGAAGTTTATACCGCATGTACCCACGGCGTGTTGTCCGGCGGTGCGCCGGCAAAATTGTTGGAGTCGCCATTAAAAAAAGTAATTGTTACCGACACCATCCCGTTTGTGTCCGACAGTCGCGACAGTCGCATTGTCACTGTGTCGGTTGCAGGTCTGCTTGCCGACGCAATTCATAGGATTCACAATGAGTCCAGCGTCAGTGAAATATTTAGCAAGGTGTGGAAAGCCCAGTCATGAGAATGATCGTCGGCTTGGGCAATCCCGGCAAAGCCTATGCGCACACCCGCCACAATGTCGGCTTTGATGTAATTGATCTTTTTGCAAAGCGGCATAAGGTTCGGATAATAAACCGTCGCTGCCATGCTTTGATCGGCAGCTTTGAGCACCTTGGCGAGCAGATACTGCTTGTGAAGCCGCAGACTTTTATGAATGAAAGCGGCCAGGCAGTCGGCGAGTTAGCGCGCAAACACAACATAAGTTCGGGCAATGTGCTGGTTATTTATGATGATATTGACCTGCCGCTGGGCAAGCTGCGCATGAGAATGCGCGGATCGTCTGGCGGACACAACGGCATGAAGTCGATAATTGCACACCTGCGCTCGGACGATTTCCCCCGGATGCGCATTGGCATAGGACGAAGTGGCGAGGCAATCGGCCATGTTCTGTCTCGATTCAATCGCAAGGACCGCGCTATTATCGATATGTCTATCGAGCAGGCCGCAGACGCGCTGGACATGACTGTCGAAGACGGCATCGAGTCTGCGATGAATATATTTAATCGCACGGGTGAGTGAGCTTTTTGTTATTTTTGTAGGAGAAAAAGACTATGACGCATTGCTTTGAAAAACTGCCTATCTCGCTGGATATAGCAAATCTATCGCCGGACGCGACTCGAAAAATGATTGCTGATAAGCAAAATGCCGCAAAGCGCGCAGCATCAGAGCTCATATCGGGCACATGTCCGGGCGCGGAGTTCACCGGCTGGCTAAAACCTGGCGAGATACTTTCTTCGCCAGAGTTGCAGCGCCTTAAGAATTGCGTCAATCGCTTGCGAGAAACGACGGACGTGCTGCTTGTCATCGGCATAGGCGGGTCATATTTGGGCGCTCGCGCAGTTATAGAAGCTTTAGGTGACAATCCTGAAAAAGTCGTCTATGCCGGGCACAATATTTCTGCTCACTACGTAAAGCGACTCCGCGAACAGCTTGCGGGTAAGCGCGTTGGAATTAATATTATATCCAAGTCAGGCACTACCACCGAGCCTGCAATCGCGTTTCGCTTAATGAGAGACATTGTAGGCAGCAATATAGCCAAAGACTGCATAGTCGCAACGACAGATGAGACCGAGGGCGCACTGCTGCACCTTGCGAACACGGAAGGCTACGAGCGATTTGTCGTGCCGAACAACATCGGCGGGCGATACTCGGTGCTGTCTGCGGTCGGACTTTTGCCGATTGCCTATGCGGGCATAGATATTGACCAGCTTATCGGCGGGGCGGTTAAGTGTGCCGATTTGTGTTCAGAGGTAAATCTCGAAAGCAACCCGGCGTTTTGCTACGCCGCCGCGCGCAATGTTTTATATGAAAACGGCAAATCAATCGAGCTATTAGCCTCATTTGAGCCGCGGCTGCACTATATCGCCGAGTGGTGGAAACAACTTTTCGGCGAAAGCGAAGGCAAGGATGGCAAAGCGCTGTTCCCGGCATCGGTCGAATTCACCACCGACCTGCACTCTATGGGTCAGTATATACAGCAGGGCCAGCGGGTTTTAATGGAGACATTTTTGATTGCCGAGCAAGGTGAACCTGTCGTCGAAGTTCCGAAATGGAGCGATGATTCCGATGACCTCAACTACCTTGCGGGGCGCGAGATCAGTTACGTAAATCATATTGCATATCAGGCCACAGCAATGGCTCATCGCGACGGCGGCGTGCCCAACATGACGATTCTTCTTAAGCAAATCGACGCCTATTCGATTGGAGCGCTGCTTTATTTCTTTGAGATTGCATGCGCCGTCAGCGGACTGATGCTCGGGGTGAATCCATTCGACCAGCCCGGAGTCGTTGCATACAAAAATGTCATGTTTCAGCTTCTTGGAAAACCCGGATATGACAAAATTGACGTCGTAAAGCAGCCGAACAGTGTAACATTTTAAGAAGCAAGTCGCAAAAAGTTGCAGCGTTTTTTGTTTGTCTATCGCAAGTAATCATATAAAAAAGGCGCCCGGTGCAATGCACCGAGCGCCTTTTGAACAACTTAGGCTATTGCCTTCGTTCTTACCAGCGTCGTCCGCCGCCGCCGCCGAATCCGCCGCGTCCGCCGCCGCCGCCGCCTGTGCGCGGTCGGTCAGTCTTGGGGCGAGCTTCGTTGACTGTCAGAGTCCTGCCGCCAACTTCCTTGCCATTAACGGCTTCGATAGCAGCAGCCATATTCTCCTCGGGTATCTCAACGAACCCGAAGCCCTTGTCGCCGATGATTCTAACGTCGGCAATTGGGCCGTACGGCTCGAACAGAGTGCGAATTTCGCTTTCGGTGGTATTGTAGGACATGTTACCTACATACAGTGACTTGTTGGCCATTTGAATGGTATCCTTCCGGGATTGTTCCCATGCCAATCAACGGGCGGTTAATGGCACTATTGCCAAAGGGGAAATCGATCAGTCGCGGAAGGAAATGCAATCCACGGGATGACGAAGACACCGAAGCCCGAAGTTGGTTTTTACTGAAATAGAGTATACCCACTTTTTGATATAAATGCAAGCAAATTATTTCAACGTCCTCAAAAACCAGTCATAGGCCCATCCGTTGGCACAAGAGTGATCGCTTAATTTGACAGTCATTCTGAAAGCAAATTGTGTTGACAATCGGGCTAGTCGAGTGCTAATATCCAAGTGTAATAAAGTGTAATAATTAGTCCTCGGAGTGCCGGCATGACCCGTGTGCCAATTGCTTCAATAGGTGATCGCAAACAAGTTATACTCAAGGCCGTCATTACCGACTATGTTCGCACAGCCGAGCCGGTCGGTTCTCGCACGCTTATGGATCATTACTCCCTCGGCGTCAAATCCGCAACGATCCGCAACGAGATGGCCGAACTTTCGGAACTGGGCTATCTGCGTCAGCCGCATACGTCTGCGGGTCGAGTGCCTTCGGATATGGGCTACCGTCTCTATGTCGACCATCTAATGGACGCCAGCGAGATTTCTTGCGACGAAGCCGAACAAGCGCGACACCGGTTGGCATCCCGCCGCGATGAGATAGACGCCATTTTTGAGCAGACTTGCCGGATTTTATCCGGTCTTGTGCGCCATGCGTCCGTCGCCACACACCCCGTAATTTGCGAGTCACACATAAGTCTTGTAAGTGTCACGCGAGTTAGTCGCGAAAGACTGCTTGCCGTGCTGGTGCTCGACAATGGACGTGTGCTGCATGAATTTATTGATATTGGCTCTGCAAAGATCGATTTAGTGGCTGCCGGGAATTATTTGATGAGAGTTCTCGGCGGTCTTACGCTCGAATCTGCCAGCTCAATAACGTCGAAACCCGAAGATGTTGCTGAGTTGGGCGATCTGCTCGACAAAGTCACCTCGTTTATTAAGCAAAAGTTCAATGCAGTCGAAGAAACCGATGTCACTACCGAAGGCGCCGGTTACATGGTTCAGCAGCCGGAATTTAGAGATGCTGACAGGCTTGCAGCCGTGCTGTCTATTTTAGAGCAGCGCCAGGCCCTGTATAAGTTTTTTTCGTCAGTTTATCTCGGCCCGGAAATAACCGTCATCATCGGCCGCGAAAATCCACTCGAGGAAATGCGCGATTGCAGTTTCGTCGGTGCTCGATATAAAATCTATGGCCGACCGGCGGGGACTATCGGCGTAGTCGGCCCAACTCGCATGGACTATCGCCGCGCCGTGAGCGCCGTTGGGTTCATGGCCCGCAACCTCGGTGAGATACTGACCGCGCTAAGTGTTGCTTAACATACAGCACTGCCTGAGTGCTTGTAAATGTACAAGAAAAAACCCTGACCGGTCTCTTAGCCAGGGTTAGAGGAAAGGAGGTGAAAGGAGAAGAAGATGAGTAACTTCAATCTTCACTTCCTACTACGCAGCATGCATTAAGCAAAGTTCCAACTTTTTGTAGAATTCGACTCAGGCTATAAATTTTACCAAGTATCTTTAAGATCGGACAGCAACTCATCAGGTTCTTGAGATTGATGTATCTTCATGTCTATGCCGACAGTTGTGCCTTCCGGCCCGGTGGATAGATACACCCTATCTGCCATTGCAATCATCGCTTTGTAGCCCATTCCCAGCGACACCGCGGTAGAATAGCCTTTCTTTAGCGCAACTTCCGGCAAGTTTATTGCTTCTATACCTGGGCCATTGTCGGATACAACGATAAGAAGGCCGTCGGTTGAATTGTGAAGTGATACCAATCCGCCTTGCGCATGTTTCAGCGCATTGGTTGTGGCTTCTCCTACGGCAAGAACAAAGTCGGATATACGGTCGTCATGCATGCCGGCAGATTTTGCAATTCCCGCGACAACTTCACGTATCATTCTCGGATCTTCTTTGTGCATTACTTCCCAAGTGGATATAGGCGGGCCGCCCATTCTTTCTATTGTGCTTTTATCGCAGATCATTAGCTTGTTTTTTGTGGCTGCAAGAATTGTGCGCTGATAGAACTCTCGGTTTTTATACTCTGCAGATATTAGCTCATCACGCAGCCTTAACGACATAATTCCATAGCTAATGTCTCCGGCCAACTCCATCAATAGCTTTACTTCTTCTTCTTCGTAGGACTCAAGTTTGTCTGAGTAAAGGCAAAGCGTTCCAAACGAACGCTCGTTGTCTGTCAACGGAACTGCAATCGAGGATAAATAGCCGTGTGAATATGCTATAT
>JAEWSK010000086.1 GCA_023398345.1 Armatimonadota bacterium
AGGTCGTCCAGGCAGAGGAGACTGTTGAAGCTCCTGCAGAGCCGGCGGCTGAGGTCGTCGAGGAAAGCACCGAAGCAGTTGAAGCTTCCACAGAGGAAACTACCACTCAAGCAGTTGCCGAGACAGTTGTCGAGGAAGTTGCTGAAGTTGAGACGTCCGACGAAGAAGCTCAAGCATAATCGGAGAAGGGGAACCTATCATGAACGTAGTTGCGTTGGTCGGGCGGCTGGTTGCCGACCCGGAGTTACGGTACACTCCCAGTGGAGTTGCAGTTACCACGCTCCGCATAGCGGTTGATCGACGGTTTAAGTCCGAGTCGGGCGAAAGAGAAAGCGATTTCTTTGACATAATCGCCTGGCGACAACGCGCCGAGTATGCGGCAAACTATCTCGCAAAAGGCCAGAGAATTGCAATATCCGGGTCACTGCAGCAGCGATCTTGGGTACAACAAGATGGCCAGAAGCGAAGCAAAGTCGAGGTCGTAGCCGAAAACTTGCAAGGTCTTGATAGACCCCAGGGAGCACAGCAAGGGGCGGCTCCGTCACACAGTGAGCAACCGCCCGCAGAACCACAGGCGGGTATAGGCGAGTCCGATATGGACTACGATCCGTTCGCCGAAGAGTAAAATCCGATAGTTGACGGACAAAAGTCCGCCGACTTGCATATACAATGGAGGTAGCTTCAATGCCAGCGCCAAGAGGCAGAGACAGAGATGGCAGACCCTCCAAGTTCAGAAGAATGCGCAGAAAGGTATGCTCGTTTTGCGTTGACAAAGTCGAGTATATCGACTACAAAAACGTCAACCGACTGCGCAGATATGTCTCTGAGCGTGGAAAGATCTTGCCGAGAAGAACTACTGGGACATGTGCTTCACATCAGCGCGTGTTAACCCATGCAATAAAGAGAGCCAGGGAAATCGCTTTGCTGCCTTTCACGGCAGAGTAGTACCAGCAGTATAGGAGTAGGCGATGACTTCGGAACCGATGCCGACGTTGGACGATGTAGCCCGCATGCAGAGTGTGGACAGGCGAAATATGCTTCGCTTGATAAACGAACTGCCCGAGCAATGCGAAACCGCGTTGGGAATCGCACGCAGCTTCGCGGTTGAGCCGCCGGAAGTAAAGCCAAATGGTGTGTTTATCACGGGAATTGGCGACTCCGGTTTGGCTGCGGATATGGCTGCGGCTGTTCTTGCGGACTCAGCCGAAGTCCCGGTAGTAAGCGACCACGGTGGCAAACTGCCCACATATGTGGACGGAAACTCCATCGTAATTGTGGTCGATTATCCGGGCACAAGCGAATCCGAGTTAAGAAACCTGCAAGAAGCAAAAAATAGAGGAGCTCGCATAATCTGCATAACAAGCGGCCGCAAGCTCCTCGAAACTGCTTCAAGCGAGAAAATCGACACGATACGAATCCCGCCTGGACAATCACAGAGATCGGCCATCGGGTATTTATTTGTGCCGCTGATCGTTGCAATAGAAAAACTCGGGCTCACCAGTGGCCAGTCCGAAAAACTTTCACATGCTATAAAGCTGATGAAAAATGCGCGTGAGGCGCTCCGGTTTGAAAATCCGACCTCACGAAATGTCGCAAAGCAGACTGCCGAGAGTCTTTTCAATAAGCTCGTAGTCATCTATTCCGTAAAAGGTTACAGAGTCTCGGTTGCAAACCGCTGGAAGCGCCAAATTGACGCAAACAGCAAAGCACTTGCATTCATCGGCGCATTCGACGACTTGGCAATCGGTGATATTCGCGGATGGGAATCCGTTAGCCACCGATCCAACGAGTTTGGGATCGTGCTTCTAAGCGATGCCGATGATAGAGGCGAAACAGCCCAGCTTGCTACAACAACAGAAGAACTACTCAGCGAATTCGGCGTCGCAAAAATTGAGCTGAGGGGTTCGACGGTCATGGAAAAGCTTCTTTATGGGGTGTATCTCGGCGATTACGTCAGCTACTACCTCGCGCTTCTTTATGGCATCGATCCAATGGCCATTGACGCAATGCCGACACAGTCAAAGACCGGCGAATCTGCCGAATAAGTGACTGAATAGTCGCAAAGTAAATATAGCTGACAGGCAGGCGCGGTCCAGCAGACTTCGCCTGCTTTTATTTTGCCCCATGCGCTGTGAGCAGCGCGATCATCTCATAATCATTTCGGCTCAACGCCAGGGCAAGTGGAGTATGCCCATCTCTATCAAACGCATTTATCTTCGCTCGATTGTCTATTAGAGCATTTGCTGATGCAACTGAACCACGCCATGCCGCTTTGTGCAAAGGCGTGCTGCCGTCTTTTGCTCTCGCATTGACATCCGCGCGTTTGGCAAGAAGAAGTTCTACTAAGTCCTTTTCTTTGAAGCATGCGGCCGAATGCAAAGGAGTCAGCCCGCTGGTGTCGCGCGAATTGACATTCGCTCCTTTATTCAACAGCATATCAACGGTGTCCTTGTCGCCTGCCATAACAGCCAAATGCAGCGGCGAATAGCCTTCGTTATTCAGCGCGTTAAGCAGCGCGCCCTTATCGACAAGCAGTTCCGCACATTCTTTATGCTTAAAACGAGCGGCAAAATGAAGAGGAGTGTTGCCATTTACATCGGCGATTTTCGGATCCGCGCCCTTTGAAATCAACAAGTCGGCGCACTCTTTCCAACCGGAAGTGGCAGCCCAAGCAAGAGTTGTCTTACCGGCATCGCCTCGCGCGTTCACTTGCGCTCCGAAGTCTAAGATTATAGTAACGCAATCCCTATGGTTGCCGGAAGCGGCGAGATCCAGCCCAGAAAAATCCAACTCTCTAGCTGCGCACAACTCATCAGCAGAGCGCGTTTTCAGCGCATCACGCACAATTTGAGCATCCCCACTCGCGCACGCCTTCAAAAAAAGTGCAATGTCTTTGTCTGTCGGTTTTGGCTTTGGCTTGGCGGGCGTCGCACACTGAGATGCAACAGCAAAACACAGCAAAAAGAAAAATATCCACTTGCAATATCTCATTTTATCCTCAGCGGCAGTATAACACGGCAAATCACCCCGCCGCAAGCACTCAACACCGGAGTCAAAATCAATCGGCTCATGCAGGCTCTTTTACCGATACGACTAGGCAGACGCACAGTTTTGTTCCTATTGCCGTAAAAAAATATTGCTAAACAAGCCCATGTCTGTAGTAGAATAGATGAGTTGGAGTGACTTAATGGCGAGTAAGTTTATTACGTGGACGTTGACGTTTGCAATACTGCCTGTTTTCGCATACGGGTCGTGTCTGCCAGGCACTCAAATACGTGCCGGAGCAAGCATCACTTTTTTTGAGCAGACACAAGCCAGCACCAGCGCGTCTGTAAGTTACGTAGACCCATCAGGCAATTCTGTCGAAGAATCGCCTGCGGAATCGGCTGTCGTCGCCCTGGAATCTACTGCGGATACGATAGAAAGCGACAAAGTGACCGCGTTTGTTGCCCCCGACTCGAATGCACCGATTTACTTCACAAACACACGCTCTTTCTTTCAAGGCGCAAGCTTGGAAGGCAAGTGCGTAAAAATATTTGGCCGCTTTTGCAAAAATGACGCGTCATATTACATAAACGATGGCGCCGTGCTAATCAATATTGATCCTGCAACCGGCCACAATATTGGTGTGCCGACCCCAGTTCTGCTGCGCACTGATCTTCTTACGAGCTTACCGAAAGATCAAGACACTGTGATCGTGCAGGGAGTTTGCTTGCGGGAGGACGATGGATCGTTGTCTTTGCTGCCTCTGTATGACTCAGCAATCACTGTAGTTCAATAATAACTCTGCGACCAATCAATTGCTTATTTTTCTGCGCGTTTGCGAGCCTCGTCTAATATGTGCTGAACCGATGGCTCAATATCTTTGAATGTCCCATTGCCTAAAATTACAAGTCTGCTTTTTGGCATATCGGATCTCAATCTATGCCTATTGCACTCCAGCATAATCTGGCTGTCGCTCGCTTTGGGATTGTAAATATAACTTGGAGCATCGTCGCCGGATTTATCCAGCGGACATCGCAACACGGAGGGGTCTTTCAAATACTCTTTGGCCAATTCATGCAAATTCGATGGACGATGGCCATTCACGTCGGTATAACGCGAAATCGCCGCCGCCACTTCAATCATATGCAATTGGCACACTGTTCGCTCACGCATGCTCGGCACATGCCACATGTAAATAGCCATTGAGATGAACAATGCCGTGATAACTGCAGTAGCAATAAGACAGCCTCTCAACATACAGCCGGAGGCAGTTTGGTTTGGATTGTTGGTATTTATAGCCATCGGGTCTCAATATAGCTGATTTAGCCGCGCTCGTCAACGCTTGTCGAAGCGGACAAGGTTTGCTATAATCCAGTCACGCATAGGGAGATGCATGGATGAAGATACTTGAAACCGAGCGCGACCCCGCAAATGAGATATTGGCCGCGTTGACGTCTGAGGCGCATGGCCCCGACCCCGAAGTCGAGCAGACAGTACGCGGGATAATCGCAGATGTAAAAAAACGCGGCGACGCGGCGCTATTGGAATTGGGAAAAAAGTTCGATTCACCCGAACTCAACGCAATTCGCGCGGAGCCGTCGGACTTTGATGCCGCCTACGATTTGATCAGCCCCGAACTTCTCGTGGCAATACGCAAGGCGAAATCCAATATTGAAGAATTTCACCGCAAGCAGGTGCAGAATTCGTGGATTGATGCAGGCGACGGGTTCACCTACGGTCAGATCGTGCGCCCTATTGAAAAAGTAGGGTTCTACGCACCCGGTGGGCTTGCCCCCTACCCTAGCACTGTGCTGATGACCGCAGTTCCGGGCATTGTTGCAGGCGTAAAGACGCTTGTAATGTGCTGTCCGGCACAAAAAGACGGCAACGTCAGCGCGCCGATGTTGGTCGCCGCGAAAGAGTGCGGCGTGACGGATGTGTTCAAAGTCGGCGGTGCGCAGGCTGTTGCAGCAATGGCACTTGGAACCGACACAGTTCCAAAAGTCGATAAGATAGTCGGCCCCGGCAATCAATACGTTGCCGAGGCAAAACGCCAACTTTTTGGCTATGTCGGCATCGACCAGCTCGCAGGCCCGAGTGAAATACTCGTTCTTGCAGACGAATCGGCAAGTCCGAATTTTATCGCGGCTGATATGCTATCACAAGCCGAACATGCCGCAGATTCACGGTGCGTTCTAGTGACAACCAGCCGACGAATCGCGGACGAAGTTATAAAAGAAATTAAGCTACAAGCCGAATTTGCGCCGCGCAGACGATTTATCGACGAGTCGCTGGACAAATACGGAGTGATCGTAATCGCGCGAAGTATTGACGAGTGCATTGATCTTGCAAACACATTCGCACCGGAACATTTGGAACTGGCAATAGCTGACCCTTGGTCAGTATTGGGCAAAATTGCAAATGCAGGCACGATTATGCTCGGCCATTACACGCCCGTCCCGCTATGCGATTTTGCCGCCGGCCCGAACCACACTCTTCCGACAAATGGAACCGCGCGGTTCAGTTCGGCACTCAGCG
>JAEWSK010000098.1 GCA_023398345.1 Armatimonadota bacterium
GGATATTGCAATATAAGCGCGGGAAACATCCATGTGTCGGCATCCCAAAACACATGTCCGCTAAATGAGTTTGCAGACAAACCCATCGGGGGAATGCTCCACTGGCTCCCAGCGCGCACGCTCTGCAATAAATAAAACATGCAGGAGTGAATCGCCTGCTGGTCTTTTGGGGGCCCGTCGATGATAATATCGCGCTCCCAGAGCTTTGCCCATGCGGCTTTGTGATCGGAAATAAATTTCGCGGAGTTATACACGGGTGAAGCATTGGAACTGGCAGACAACTGATCCGAAGGCGCAGACACCGATGCCCAAGCGGATATGACAAGGCTATCCCCGCGTTTTGCATGCACGCCCGATTTTTGCGCCGAAAGAGGCACGATGGTCTTATATATCACAACTCTTGACTTAGTGCTTTTACCGGCTCTGTCTTCGGGCATTGAGACAGGAGAAGACACACGAAGCATTCCATCGAAATTCGGCACAAATTCGGCCCGGATCAGCCCTGCATTCGGAACAGATCTCGACACAATCACCTCGATCTTTCCATCGAGCGTCCTGGCTCCAGCGCGCCATACGGCATATGTCGTCAAGATGCCGGTCTTCATATTTAGAACTTGCTTGTAAGGCGCCTTAATATCAATCTTAAATCGCTGCTTGCCGTCGTAGAAGCGCAAATCGCTCCATGTCGGGGTTGAAATCAGCTTCTCATCTTCATAAAGCCCGGCCATATAACAAGGCAGAGGTCGGTCATCTTGACTGCCGACGCCATCGCCCATTATGCGCGTGGAAATAAAGCCATTGCCAAGATACGTGCCGTATTTGTTGTCGGGCGCATAGGAAACGAGCTGCCAGGGGTTATTGTTGGGCGGGTGAGGCTTTGTGTGCTGCTTGGGTGTAAATAGCATTACTGCAATCGCAACAAGCGCGACTATGATTATTGCTGATCCTCTACGGACACTCCGATCCATCGGCTTTCTTCCTCGCTATATAAAAAACTCTATCCGTCCGGCGGGTTGGCTTGCGAAAACGATATGCATGAAATACATCGACAACCTCGAAATTTGCATCAGCCAGCATTTGCGAGAGTTCTTCGATAGTGTGGCCCCGTTGGATGTGGGTTTCCTTAAATTGCCTCGACTCGCCGTTATCGAGCACCTCGAACGTCATATTGACTGTGCATATGCGCGTGGCATGGTCGTATTCGCTGCTCCAGATATAGTGTGGATAATGCTCAGAGGCCAAATTTGCCTGGTCGAAAAAATGATGCGCAAGCGCATAAATAGTATTCACATCGAATATGAAATAGCCCCCGTCAACTACATGCTCACTCACTCGATTGATTGCTTTCACAAGGTGATCGACGTCGGTGATATAGTTCAGGCTATCGAATAAGCTTATCACAAGATCGAACTTACGATCCAAATCAAGCTCGGCCATGTCTGATATATAATAATCGACGCGGCTATGCTTGGCATTTGCAACCGCTATCATGTCCGGCGCAATATCCGCGCCTGTCACATTGTAACCGCGCTCGCTGAGTATCTCGCTTACATTGCCGGTTCCGCATGCGACATCGAGGATAGTTTTTGGCTTGAACTCAACCCGTTCGAGCAAACCCTCAATATACTCGACCCAAAGTTGGTATGGCACACCTGCCATAAGCTCATCGTAATATTTAGCAATCTCGGTAAACTGAGTACAACTCATATCGGTAAGTATAACACGCCGAAAAAGAACAGGAAATAGAATACAAAAACAAAGACAGGCTTCTTTATCACTAAAACACAAAAGCCAGCACTAAAGCATAGTCGGTATGGGAATATTGTCAAGCACCCGTACACAAAAGAGGCCCTGGTTTTATCCAGGACCCCAGACTGAAAGGAAGGAGAGAAAGTATAGTCGGCGCCGGTTAGCCCAGTAATACTGCGGCGTGCTGGCAGGTCACAAATCGCTGTTGGACTGTCCGGTCCGGGTTGATTCTGCGGGCAGGCAGTTTGGGAAATCTACCCCCGGAATGGTAATGACTCTGGACTACTCCGCCTCAGTTTCCAAAGCCATATTGTCCACTCGCCGACTATACACAGAATACCCTTGCCGCAACCTACCCGCAATTAGCTCTTGGCCGTATTTTTGCGTGGGACTACGGAAGTAAGGCTAGTAGGCAGAAAGTATTACATAAAAAATCGTTTGCTCTCGCTCGTCGATTTCCTGATTTTTTCTCGAAAGCTCGACGCTCATATTGCGTCTACTGTATTTATCGGATCGATCCCAAATTTGGCTAACATAGTAAAGCAGAGGTGAGCACGATGAAATACTTTAGATTTGCAGCAGAATTTATTGCACTCATGTATGTGGTCGTTGCAGTCTGCGGATGCGGAGGCGGATCGGTTACGCACAAAGTTGAATCGCCTTGGTATGGCGATCTATACGGCGTCGCAACCGAACCAAGCGACGGCGAGACAAACATCGAAACATCTCGCACAGATTCATGGATACATGTATACTGGCCGAATCCCAACTATCCCCCACCCGCTGACTTCACTATAAGCGTCGAAAAAGAAGAAAATCCAGACGACTGGGGCGGCATTCACACTGTTTTAAGCGATGAAGACTCCGACCCCACCGGCGGGAGTTGGTGGTTCCAGCCGGCAAACGATTTCTCACCCGGAACATGGTATAGAATCGTAATAAGCGCTCCTAGCGCAAAATACTCGGCAATTGCTTATTTTAAAACCGCCGGCACACGGGATACAACTGTCAGCAACCTCACGGCAAAGGCGGGAGCAGGCAGTTCATATCGCCCTAAAGGAAGCGGCGATGCAGCAGGGGAATCGGCCACGAAGCATTCGATCAAGAGATAGTCATTTCGGGCATATTTATGGGAAGGACAATTGCCATATGCCTGCTAAGTGTCAACAATAAATTAAATTGAGAGCAGGATTGAAAAATGAGTAAGGATATACGCGTAAAAGTTTGGGGTGAATATCGGCACGAAAGGCAGCCCGGCAAGCCCCAAGAGGTTTATCCAAAAGGCATACACAACGCCATTGCCGATCATCTCAAGCAACAAAATGGTTTGCTAGTTACAACGGCCGTCCTCGATGATGCCGAGCACGGCCTCACTGAAGAAGCGCTTGCAAACACCGATGTGCTGATATGGTGGGGGCACATGGCGCACCATGAAGTAAAAGATGAAATCGTCGAGCGAGTGCAGACAGCAGTGCTGAATGGAATGGGACTGATAGTACTGCACTCCGGGCACTATTCAAAGATATTCCAAAAGCTGATGGGGACAGGATGCAATCTGAAATGGCGCGAATTCGGTGAAAAAGAACGCGTCTGGGTAATAGACCCATCACATCCGATAACTGATGGACTGCCAGAATACTTTGAAATACCCAACGAGGAAATGTACGGTGAGCACTTCGACATACCCGCACCGGATGAACTCGTATTTGTAAGCTGGTTTGCAGGTGGCGAAGTCTTCCGGAGCGGCTGCTGCTGGCATCGAGGACAGGGCAAAATATTTTACTTCAGACCGGGCCATGAGACATACCCGATCTATTACCAAAAAGAGGTTCTGACCGTCATCAGCAATGCAGTGCGGTGGGCAGCAAAACTCAATACGCCGACACCTCTAAGAGGTCACTGCCCGGGACCAATGGAAGACATAACGCCGGGCAATTAAAGTATACGCGTAAATTGAATCCCCTTTTGGGGGATTCAATTTACAAGGCTGATTACAGATACAGAGTGTCTGGTGAAGATTTGGGGCAAGGCCTCAGAATAGTTTCAATATACACAAATCAGTTCAAAGTTTAATGTCCCGAATTCTTCTCCGTCAGTTTCTTTGCCCACTCTGAGTGATGTTTTTCGGCCCAGCTTCGCTTCACTCGGCCCGAAATTATACTTGTTACTGTGCCGGGGTTTGCAAACACTCCAAGATACGCATGACCGAGAACGCCCGCGATCAGCGCAAGCGCGGCGAGATCATGAAGTGTGTAGACCCAGGATGCAGCGATGTTCTTATCCAAAATCAGAGCAATACCGGTTCCACTTATCACCAGTCCGCCCAGCACGGCTATCAGCCAGAAAAACAACTTTTGACCGGCGTTGAACTTGCCCGCCGGACAGTCGGCCTTAACCCACAAATAGCCTCCAAGTTTACATATCCATTCCTTGTCGCACGGCACAAACATCGCATGTCTCCACCATATTGCAACCAGCGCAATCAGTGTCAGCACAAAAGCGACGCCCACTTGACCATGCACCGCTCGAATTGCGCTCATTGGCGACTCTCTGTGAAGCAAAAATGCTATGCCGCTCAGTGACAAGAACGCAAAAGTCAACATTGCCAGCCAGTGGATCATTCGCTCATAGAGCGCAAATCGCTGCACACTTTGATCACCCTTTACAACATGCACTCTGTGCGGGCCAAATAATAGATAGTGCATTACCGACATCGCAAGAACGAGGACAAATAGCCATCCGCCATAACGCTTGATGTAATCTTCTCTCAAAAAGCCTATTTCCAATTCGCGGCCGTCGAGACCCATCGACTTGTAGTTCGGCATTTTTATTGGGTTGCCGTCAGAGCCCTGAATAACTGTGGTGCCAAAGAAGAACTTCGAAGCAGGAGAGTGACAATCCGCGCAGCCGTTCTTACCCAGACACTTGGTCTTGTTATCAACGCCATGATGAATGATCACACCTGTATCATCAACGGGAACGATCATCTCGTCTTTCACAACATAGCCGGAGGACTTTTGCGATATATGGCAACTCTCGCATGCGATGCGCTTGAAATGCAGACTTGGTATACCCGAGTGCGTCGGCGTCAGAGCAGACTTGCCCGAAAAGTGGCAGCTTTGACACGAGGCCGCACCGGAAGTTTTGTGTCCGGCATTTTTATGGCAATCGATGCATTTCATGCCATCGTGACCATCGCCGGGATGCTTCGGCTGCAGTTCAATATCCGAATGGCAATTCAGACAGGCGGCATCGTCAATAGCCGTTGCCATGCTCTTTAGTGTGCCGTCGGCATTAAAAGCGCCTTTGCTGGAAACATGGCAGCTCAGACAGCTTGCCGACTCAGGATCGGAAGAGTGCGATTTTCTATTAAAATGGACTGTTTTGGCGTTGGCGGCCACATCGTGACAATCTCCGCAGCTCTTTGATATATTAACGCTGTCGAGCTGATTTGGTTTGAGGGGATTGCCATTGGAATCGAGCAATTGAACGTCCGTGCCTGCAAACGCGACTGTAGCAAGCAGAACCATAATAAAAGCACTTAGCGTAAAACGCAACTGGCGTGAAAGCATGGTTTGGGCAGTGCCTCCCGATTGTGTAGAGCATCTATTATTGATACCGAGTCTACCATAACCGAAACAGGCTCTGCGGTCAAGCGGCGCAAATAAATGCGCGCGATTCTTCCAGGCCAAATTCTCGAAGTTTGGCTCGAATAAGTTCTCGGGCAACGCTAGAGCCTACAGCAGCGATAACAAATACGTTGGGGTTTGCTTGGATATAATCCAAGCCGACAATTGGCCTGCCCTTAAGCAAATGTCCGATTTTGGCCGGGTCGATGTCGACAACGGCCTCAAAATTCACCCCCTCGCGCAGCAAGTGCTTACTGAGCCGTCTACCGGTCTTGCCTGCGCCCCAGAGAATAATATTTCGATTGATCGGAGACGGCAAAAGTGAATGCGCAGCCATCTGGGTAGGAACAACACCAACTAAACCTATGGATAGATAGTGCGCTTTGGCCCTCAGAAAATTTTCAACGCAATAGCGAGAGTCAGTAAAAGTAAGCCGACATTCGCTCTGTCGCCAAAAGACAAGAGGAGCATCGACCTTGGCAAAGCGTTTGCCCGCAACGAAGTATCGCAGCCAGAGATCGTAATCCTCCGCCCAACCATGATCTTGATAAGCGCCGATCGCAATAAGTTCGTCGCGGCGCATTATAACACTCGGATGCGCAAGCGGGCTCTCTACAAAAATATCGCGCGCGATTTGATCGGAAGTGACAAGCGAGTTCAACCAATGCTCATAACGAACCAAACCGCCCAAAAGCTCATGGCGAGGAAACATTTTGACTAACGTGCCGCAGACGCTCACATCGGGCCGCGCATCCATTAACGCAACTTGCGTTTCAAGGCGGCGCGGATGCGAAATGTCGTCGGCGTCCATTCGGGCAATAAGTTCACCGCGACACTCGGCAATGCCAGTATTTAGCGCTTCAATAATGCCGTGCTTTGAAGTATGAATCACTCGAACGCGCACGTCGCGGGCGGCAATCGAATCAAATATGAGCGCAGTAGAGTCGGTCGAGCCGTCATCAACGACCACAATCTCAAAATCGGAAAAAGTTTGTCCAAGCATGCTCGACATTGCAGACTCGACCGTTAGTTCGGCATTGTGTGCCGGGATTAGAACAGAGACCTTTGGAGATTTCATGGCTCACTTATTGCCTGCGCGATTGGGAAAGCATGTTCACGGCCGCTATAATCGCCATTTTCATGCTTATTGGGTTAGCGATGCCTTTCCAGGCTATGTCGAAGGCCGTGCCGTGATCTACTGATGTTCGCAACACCGGAAGTCCAAGCGTGGCAGTTACGGTTCCATAAAAGTCGCGGGTCTTTGCGGCAATGTGGCCTTGATCGTGATAAAGCGAGATTACGCAGTCGAATTTTCCTTCTAATGCCATGTTGAACACTGAGTCCGCACCGATGGGGTCGGTTACGTCAATTCCATCTTTGCGAGCACGAGCAGCGGCAGGGATGAGATGGTCGCGTTCCTCGGAGCCGAACTGGCCGCCGTCGCTTGCATGCGGATTCAGCGCAGCCAAGCCGATTTTAGGGCTGACGAAACCGAAGTCCGTCATAGTCGAATGCACCCGGCGGATAAAATCATAGACGCTACTGGCGGTAATATAATCTATTGCCTGCCGCAGTGAGTAATGACGCGACAAAAAGAATATGCGCATGTTCTCCGTAATAAACAAAGTCAGCGGGTTCGGCGCGTTTAGATAGGTTGCAAGCATCTCAGTATGACCAATGTGGACGATACCGGCAGCACGGAGGGCTTCTTTGTTGATAGGCGTGGTCGTAATAGCGTCGATCTCACCTGCAAGCCCAAGCTCACATGCCAGCCTTACGAATGCGTCAGCGGCCGCACCGCCATCGACACTTATCGCACCCGGCAAAATGTCGTCCATGCCGGGCGTTTCCACATCAATAAGCTCTATTCTGCCCTTTTCACCCTTTGCCGACCGAGCAGAATCGATAGTTATAATCTCACCTGCCGATACGCCCGATGCTTTTGAGCAACGCCTAAGCACTCTTTCATTGCCGATGACAACGGGAACGCATTTCTCGCATACCTCGCCATCCGCAAGCGCACCCAGCACTATCTCCGGGCCAATTCCCGCCGGGTCTCCAAGGGTTATGCCGATTACAGGTCTACTCAAACATCCACGCCTTTCTTATCTCGAAAGTCAGAAACTCAGATACAAAGCAAACGGGCTATTATTATATAAGTTTCTACACAGGCGTTTTGATCTCATCCCTAATTCTTTAAGCACAAAGCGTCGTTATAAACAGCAGCCCGGCTTCGATGCGCGGACTCGGATAATCCCCGCGTTTTTTAAGCATCGCGAGGTGTTTGGAAATTGTGGACATGTCGCCCCACCATCTCTGTAAGCTCGCAGACGCATTTCTCGCCGCCTGACAGCGCATCGACAATAAACAAAGATGTTCCGAACTGCTGCCTCGTTCCAAACGCATTCGCGTTCCGCGTAAATGACGTATCGCTTGATGCCCCACATGCATTTTTTGTCGCAGTTCAAAACTGCTTTAACGCAGATATGCAAACTAAGAAGTCATAGTGCGCCTTGTCTCAATCAAGCGCGCCCGACGAATAGTGAACTCGCCGTATTTGTCATTGATGGCATCAACGGCTTTTAGGAGATTTACTTTTTTTGCATCTGCAAACAAGTTCAATTGGCACGAGCTTCTCGTAAGATTAGATACGCACACGCCAACCAGGCGTATGGCGCGCTTATTACCGACCTGCTCGCGCAAAATTGACATAGCAATCTTATGGATGGCATAGCCGTCATTGATATGCTCAGGAAGTGTCCGCTGTCGGCTGAACGTGTGCATATCGGAATAGCGCACAACAAGTGTCACTGTTTTGCCGGCAAAACCATGTCCACGCAGGCGCCGACCGACCATCTCCGAAAGACGCAGCAAGTGGCATCCGAGAATATCCAAGTTACGCGTATTTCTTTCAAGCGTATGTGAATGGCCGACCGATTTAATATCCGGCCGATCACAATATGGAATCACGCGAGAGTCACTTACGCCATTGCCCATCGCATGCAACACATCTCCGTAGACCCCAAATTGCCGATTGAGCCGATCGCGCGATGCGCGTCCCAAAGCTCCAGCCGTCGAAATTCCCATATCTTTCAGACGATTTGCGACCTTGCTTCCTATACCATGCAGCTTCTCGACAGGCAAGTTCTCCAGCATGTCTCGCACATCTTCGGGGCGTATTTCAACCAACCCATCGGGTTTTTGCATGCCCGCCGCCAGCTTTGCAAGCACCTTGTTTGGGCCGATCCCAACCGAACACGTCAGCCCGAGTTCGCCGTATATACGCCGCTTAATATCGAGCGCAATGCTCCATGCACTTCCAAATAGTGGCTGGGTAAAAGTGACATCCATAAAACACTCGTCTATGGAATAGACCTCAAGCAAATCGGTATAATCGCCGCATATGCGAAACACCCGACGCGATACGTCCGCATACTTTCTCATGTCGCCGCAAACCAATATCAGTTCAGGACAGCGCGACAACGCCTCTATCACCGGCATTGCCGCCCGAACACCAAACGCGCGCGCTTCATAACTCGCTGCCGCCACGACGGATCGCGAACCGGCAGGCCCTCCGACCGCCACAGGCTTGCCCCGAAGAAGCGGATTGCACTGCTGTTCCACACTGGCAAAAAACGAGTTCATATCGACGAGAAGTATTATGCGATTTCCACCCATGACCTACCCCGAAAATATCTTGCCCAGCAGCCATTCGAGCGTGTTTGCGTTAAACTGCAACTCATATAAATTAGCCCCGTCCGTAACGGAGTAGTGGTAAAGCCCGGAAATCCCCTTGTTCGTGCGCCATGTGTAGGTAACGGCCTTGACCTTATAGTATCTATCACGCCACATAAACCAAATCGGCAGGACTCTGCAATTATCGAACGCAACTCCTACACGAATGCTCTCATCGATTGAGATTGTATCCATCGCGCATACCTCGAAATGTCGACATTGCGTTTGACATGACGTCCGAATTATACCCAAACATGCGTTCGACTGTCAAGTCAATATGGACTGACAAACCGTTTGGTGCTATACTGCCCTCAATAGGAGGTCAGTGTTATGAAATGCGCCAAATGCGGATTGGATGTGCCGCCGAGCACGACTCAGTGCCCCAAGTGCGGGTCGGTTGAGTTCGACAGGCCGCCGGTTGCAGAAAAGAAGAGATTGAACCCGATTGTATACGGCATCATTGCGCTAACAGCAGTCGCACTAATCGCACTTTTAATCTTTGCGCTTGGCAGGGCAAAGAACGTGACCTCTGCTCCGGGCGGAGTTGAAAGACAAGATCGCAATATTACCACAGCCCCTCCCGGCGAACCCGGCCCCAGCGGAATTATGACTGCCCCTCCCGGCAAGCCTGGCGGCCCCGAAAAGACTCCTGCCGGTGTTACAAAACCCAAACCGTCACAGGAAGTCATTGACTATCTCGCGCACGTAAAGAAAATCGAAGAACACCGCCAGATGCTGCTGAAGGATACCGGCGAGGCTTTAATGCTGCAAGCCGTGGGAGGCAGTACAAAGGGCCTAATGGATATGATCGAGTGGGCTGCCGACCCGGATGGTAAAGAAGCGCGCGACCCGCTAGCCGACAGCAAAGAAGAGCTTAACAGGCAGTATAAGAATTGGCTAGAAACTCTTAAATACTTCGACAACAAGCCGGCTCCGCCCGAGTGCCGCGAGTTTTCCGGAGCATATCGCGCGGTTATTTATAACGAGGCAAAAGCCATCGGCGACATCGCCGTCGACTTCAACAAAGCCAACGTAACGAACCCCAACGATATGTCCAAACTGCTGCGCTCACTGGGAAAGATGAAAGGCGATGAGTCCATTCAAGGCAACATCGACAAATCAGCCGATGACGCTGACGCAAAACTCACATCGCTAGTTTCGAACTATGATATGAAAAAGCCATTTGACGTCCCCCGCGAAAAGAGGGGCGGAAACATAATGGGTTTCTAGCTCTCGATTTCGAGGCAAGAGAATTTTATCTCTAAAGAAATAGTGAGACTCCCGTCTGGGGGTCTCACTATTTGAGTATATGGGCACACTTCCTCAGCGAGGGCAATTATTGGAAATCTAAATGCAAAAAAATCAAACGATACCGTGCTTTTCGCCATTAAAATCTCTGTAAAACGACATGTCGCCGTCCCAGAACTCCAGCGGAACGGGTACCTTACCGCTGCCATCCGGCGCGTCTATTACATAGGTCGGGCATGCTAGCCCTGAAAGAGAACACCTAAGCTGGGTCATTATCCGACGCTCTTTATCGAAATCGACGCGAAAGTGCTCCGCGCCCGACACCGGATCGCATCTATAAATATAGTAGGGCCGAACCCCAATCTGCAGCAGGCCGTTAAATAGGTCGCGCAATGTCTCGAAGTCGTCATTGATGTCCTTTAGAAATACGCTCTGCGAGTAGAGAATTGCACCTGCCGCTATAAGACTCCTAATGCAGCACATCGTAGGGCGAGTAATTTCACTTGGGTGCTCAAAGTGAATCCCTACATATACCGTCTGCTCGACCCGCCGTATAGCATCGAGCTTGCGACATGTCACAATGGTTGGATCGCTGACGGGCGCGCGCGTGCCGATGCGAATTACTTTTATAGAACTCAGCGACGAAATCTCGCCGAGGGCATAGTCAAAAAGTCCCTCATCTGCAATAAACGGATCGCCGCCGGAGAGTATAACTTCGTTAATGTTTGGATGCGCGCGCAAATAGCGCACCCAATTGTCGACATGGCTGTGGTCTATACGACCACGCTCGACATCTGACACCAGTCTTCGACGAGTGCAAAATCGACAGTAAGCGGCGCACTCGGCCGTCAACAGGCACAATACGCGGTTGCCGTACTTGTTAATCATGCCTGCCACGACTTCAAAGTCTTTTTCGCGCAGAGGGTCGGCGTCGCCTTTTTGCGCATCGTCAAGTTCCAGCGCACTGACCTCGAACTGCCGCCTTATCGCCGCTTCGCACACCATCAGATTTTCAATATGGCCGGATATTTTATGCTCCATCACGCACTCTCCAAACAACAAGGCGCAATCACGGCATCTGCCATGCCATGAATCAACTTTTTATCTTTCGGGCACGCGGTAGCCATCACTCCGCCCAACTCCGAGCGCCCATCAATTACAAAATAATACGGGCACAATCGCACCCTTGCCTGCATGTCGCGCATCTCTTCGACTGCCGCGCTGGTGTAATTTACCCCAATAAGCGCAGTATCATAAAACGGTTGGATCACATATGGAGTTTTATCGAAGCTTGCAAGCGCCTCATCGACCGCCGCGGCCCAATTTTGCGAAGACATGTCCTGGCCGACCTTGACACCCCTGCTTCCCCACGCCAGCGGTGAAAACCCGCTGGGCTTAATTACCAATTTTCTCTCTTTTTGAGTGCCGTCGCATATAGCGCGCCAATCTCTTATCGGCGATCCATTCAAACTAAAGCCGCTGATGCGCGCGTGGGGCGGAACTGGTCTATTATCCAATATATGCGTATCGGCGATAGTTTGCTTCAACAGCAAAAAGCGCTCTTCGCCCAGCGCGCTGCGCCAATAGTCCGCCAACGCATCGTGATGAATAAGCGCCAGCAGCATCTTTTCTTCGAGAAAAGGCTTATATGGCGGCGTCACTGCCACGTTCTTTTTTCGCGCTGCGTATGAAATCAACTCGGATTTTGGGATATTGAGCAGGTCGAAAAGCTCAAAAAACCTATAGAGCACGTCGATTTTCACGCGCCCCTTCTCGATTTCGATAAACAGCCCATCTTCCGTAAAGATTATCTCGCGGGGCCGAATTACATGCGCATTTAAACCCAACGCGCGAAGCTCATTTGAAAGATAGCTC
>JAEWSK010000110.1 GCA_023398345.1 Armatimonadota bacterium
CGCTGAGCTTAATAAGCAGTTCGGCCATGCAAACAAACCCCTTCTGCTCTATAAGCTTGTCGGAATACGCGCGAAATCCGCGGTCGAGAATACTGGCGGAATATGCGCGAAATCCGCATGTATAATCTCTCGCACCCGGTATTGGAAATGCGATTTTAAGCAGCGCGCTCGCACCTCGACTAAGAATCTTGCGACTGCTCGAAAGACCTATTTCTTTGCCGCCGCAAGCGTAACGCGAAGCAATTACAATGTCACTGCCGGACTCGATAGCGTCCAACATTTGTGGTATCAACACGGGCAAGTGGGTATTGTCGGCATCCATCGTCACAACGACATCGCCGCCTCCGCAACTTTCAACGCATTGCTTTAGCCCTGTCAGCATTGCTGCACCTAAACCGCGATTTTGCCCATGACAAATTACATCCAACGCCATGTCGTCCCAATGCGCACGACATATTGGAACCGTTGCATCCGTGCTGCCGTCATCGACGACAACTACCCTATAGACATCGCCAATGCGCCAATTTACACATCTAATCCGTTCAAACAGCATCGGCAGTGCTGCTGCCTCGTTATATGCAGGAAGCAATATATGAATCATCCACGTGCCTCCAAAACTTCGAATCTGCGCAATGCGCGCTCCCACGCATGCTCCATGTCATGCGCAACGCCGTCCCAGCCATATTCAGACTCAACCTTGGTTCGACCCGACGCCGCAACTAGCTGTCGACGAATAGGATCGACTAGCAGCGATATGCACTCGCGCGCAAAGTCGGCGGGATCGTCGGCGATTACAATTTCATGTCCTGCGCTCAACTCGAGGCCTTCAGCGCCAATTGACGTGCTGACCACACACCTACCTGCAGCCATCGCCTCAAGTATTTTCAATCTCGACCCTCCGCCTATTCTCAGCGGAACGACAACTAAAGACGAATCTGCAAGATACGGACGGACATCGGCCACGTCAGCGTTTAGCGTCACTGCGCTTTTATCACACAAGCGACGCATCCAGCCAGGCGGCTTTCGACCGACAATTGAAAGATGCGCGTTAGGAATAGCAAGCCGAACGCGCGGCATAATCGACTCAATCAGCCATCGAACAGCGTCTTGATTTGGAGTCCAGTCAAGTGAACCTACGTAGAGCAATGCGGGCCTGTCGGGGTCAGGAATTGACCTGTAGTATTCGAGATCAACTCCGTTCGGAACAACAACGACGCATCCCGCACCGTAACGCCGTTGCATTTCAAAGCGGTCATTTTCTGAAACAGCTACGCAGCAGTCAAACATTTCAGGCAAAAGTGATTCATAGCTGGACACTTTTGCAAGTTGAGATCGCAAAATCGGCCTCATCCAAATGCGACGCTCATTTTCAAGATAGCGCTCCCATATGACAGCTTCAACATTATGCGAATTGAATACCGTTGGGATTTGATCTTGTGATGGAATAGACTTTACAACTGAGATCGAATCGCAGTGAACAAGATCAAAATCATCCGACGAAAGCGCCTGCTCGACGGCCACGTTCAATGCGGGGTTTTCATGCGCTTTGACAATATATGGCAGAGGCGAAAACAGCGACGCAAGCTTCCCCACGACACCCAAAGGCACATCATCAATAGAAATCAGACGACAAAGGCGAGTATCAAATGCCGCATGCAAATCCACTCCCGGCGCGCATGGAGAAACCAGCGTGATCTCATGCCGAGCGCACAATTGTTTTAGCAAGTTATACGTGCGCAACGTCCCGCCCGAATTCGGTGGGTATGGACATGCTCCGGCTATAAAAAGCACCCTCATACAGCGCCTCTTTTTGTCGGCTGCCAAGTCTCATAGCGTTTGCCGGTAAAATATCTATACCACCCGGCAGCAGCAGCAGCTACAGAGGCACAGAAAAACGCCGGCGCTCCTGCAATGCCAGACAATCGAGTATATTTCTGTATAATAATTTGCAATATTCCAATACACAGAGCGCCAATTTCGGCATAAAACAGGGCTAAAAACGCATTTGACGAAATAGCAAGGCAGCCGCTGGATACGAGAACCAATGTCACAAATATCGGAGTCAGATAGCGCACAAGCTTATGACTTGCCAAAAAGAACGAGTATAGCCCAGTGCTCAACGGATTAAACAGACTCAAGAAGCAGCGAATGGTGCGCAGGCCAGTAACCATCGTTCTGACTTTTCGTTCGAACTCACGGCATGCGGTTGGCTGGGCCGCCAGTTTGACTTTGCTTTTAGGCTCGACAACGACCCGATAGCCTCTACTGACGCAGTGTAGGGCTGAAAACATATCTGTCGCTACATCGAGCGGAAACTGCGGGCATAGCTCGCGCCTTGCGAGATAAAACGAGCCATTACAGCCGGTCGCGCAGCATATGACACTTTCGTAACGGCGCGCAAGCGTGTCGAGATGGCTATAAAACCCCTCGCTTGCACCGACGCCACCTGCCGACACAACAAAATCCTCACTCGAAACACAGCCCACTGTCGGGTCGGAAAACAACCCAACCGCATCGACAAGCGCATCGTTTTCGAGCATTGCGGCAACATCAGTAAATCCGACAATATCTCCGGATGCGACTTTCAATCCGATATTTAGCGCGGCAGCTTTCCCAGATCGATTGTGCAAACTCACAAAGCGAATTGACGGACACCTGCGCAAATATCCGACATCGGGAATTGATGCATGCGAGGCGCACATTGACGCAACTTTTGCCGATGTGGAATCAGTAGAACAGTCGTCAATGACAATAATCTCAAGCCGATCCACCGGATAGTCCAACGAGCAGAGATTCTTGAGCTTGCCTAAAATTAAAGTGTCTCCGTTATGAACCGGCACAATGAGTGAAACAGACGGTCGAATCGGGTTTCTGCACACCGGCCATCGAAGAATTCGCGATGCGATTGAAAGCAGCAAAACATAGCCAATTTGAGCGTAGACAAGTGCCGCAGCCGACAGCAAAAACACCCACAGCATCGCAGTATTCATGCGGCCACCTCCTCATAGAGGCTGTTGTATCGTCTAAGCATAAGTTCCAACGAAAATGACTCGAGCGCGCGAGTTTTTCCATTTGCCGAAAGGCAGTTGCGCAGCATGGAATCACTTGCAATTCGGACAAGAGCGTCACCCATCGCATGCGCATCGCATGGCGGGACAACAAGACCTGTGACTTCATTTGTCACGATTTCCGTCGGGCCACCGCAGTCAGTAACAACAACCGGCCTGGCGCGTGTCATAGCCTCGATAGTCGCAATTGAAAGCCCCTCGGTATGAGATGGAAGCGCAAATGCATCTATCGCATCCAAAACGGACAGCACATCTCCTCGTGCAGAACAAAGCTGCACGTATCCGTTGAGCCCCAATTCTGCAACCCTATGCCGCAGATCATCTTTGCAGCGACCATCGCCGACTAAAAGCAATCGCATTGTCGGCATGTGTTTTCGCGCAAGCGCAAACGCATCAATAAGATCAACATGACCCTTTTCGGGTCTAAGCATGCCCACAGAACCTATTACAAAGTTTGACTCATCCAGACCAAACTCCGATCTAATTCGGGCAGCCTTAATCTCATCAGGCTTACTGATCGGAACGCCGTTATAAATAACATCGATCTTTTCAATTGGGATATTCGCCCGCTGGTGCAATTCATCGCGTAGGTAGTTCGATACGGTGACAATGCGCTTATGAAACATCCCGGCGACGCGATATGCAACTTGGCGTGCGCGCGTATCGAGATCGTAAATCGCGCCGTGGACAGTCCCGATAGATGGCACACCCGCAATTGCCGACCCGAGCGCACCAGCGAAATTCATCGTAAGACAGTGGCAGTGAACAACATCGGGACGTATCTTCTCAATCAATCGCGCTATTCGATACGCCAAAATCAGATCGGATCGTGGGCGGTATGAAACAGGCTCATATGGAATTTCACTCTCCTCCAGCCGATCGCACATCCAGCCCATCCTTAGCGAACCCACATGAGCGCTTTTGCCGCGCGAAGACGCCAGTGCCACAACAACAGTCTCCGCCCCACCTCTTCCGGCACTTTCTATCAAATACAAAATTGTAAGTGTTTTGGCGTTAATCTTATGCATACTTGTTTATCGAGTGTGCTCGGTGTGGCATGTCCATCAGAATAAAGCCCTGTCGCGCACATCGCGGATTCCTGCCAGAACATCGCCTGCCGCGAATACGACATCGCGGACACCACCTGTCGGCCTTGAATCAAACGACGCAAATTTACCCCTTGTGCAAAATCGCCCTGCCTTAAGCTCAGCTAATACAAAATCCTGCGCAATCTCACAATCGCGATCCAATACAACTTCGCAGCCCCACTCACCACCAGAGTGCATATCCAATCCGCCGATGGCAAATAGATTGGGATAAGCGCGTGCCCAGCGGCGATACGCCGCAAGACTGCAACGAGTCGGTAAAAAGCGCGTATGGCGACTTACGTTCCATATTTCCACCGCAGCAAGTATTTCAAGCAGCCTTGCAGAAAAATTGCTGTCAATATCGCAATGCGCCGCAACCAAAACGCAGCCGTCGCTTGAAATGGCCTCCAGCATCTCGATTGTTGAGTTCGCCCTAATAATGCGTCTCTGGCCAAAGGCAAGTATGTGAACTCGCTCAGTAAGACGG
>JAEWSK010000048.1 GCA_023398345.1 Armatimonadota bacterium
CATCTCCTCTATGCCCGTGCTGCCTGAAATGGCGACAAAGTCCTGGCGAAGCAAATCCGGACCCATCGACGCCGCCTCAGCAAGACCACCCTCGAGCGGAAACAGTCGGGCAAGCGAAGCTGGAATATCGTCAAAATCCGCCGACCGGAGTTGGTCTTTGCGAGTGCCCGAAGAGTTGATCCATGAGCGCAGTTCTTCAAATGTAAGCACTGCATCGATTGCCCCGACCACATCGGGCTGTTCGGCTTCAGCTTTTTTTGCAGGACACGGCCCTATAAAGACGACTTTCGCCGCCTCGCCGTAGCGACCCTTAAGGTATCGCCCGTGGGCAATCATTGGAGACACAACGGGAGCAATCATCCCCACAACAGACGGGTGGTACTTTGCGATCATGTCCACCAAAACCGGGCAGGCGGATGCTACATGTGGGTGCGGTTCTTCATCAACTAGCTTTGCAGTTTCTCTTGCGACCATCTCAGCGCCGACAGCCGCCTCGGTAACTAAGTGAAATCCGAGCTGCTTTAGCAATGCCGGAAACAATCCGCCGCCGTAGTCTGGAAACGCCGCCACGTATGAGGGGGCGACTGATGCAATGACTTGCCCGCTATCTTGGATCATTGCCTGCACCCGCGCCAAATCGCTTCGCACTTGCTTGGCTTGTTGCGGGCATTCCCGGACACATGTGCCACAGGCCAGGCAACGAGTCGGATCGACCTGCGCCTGACCTGCAGATATACGAATGGCTTTCACCGGGCATATTCGCACACAGCGGTAACAGTCCCGGCATCTAGCTTTGTTTGTCGAGATGATACCTTGAGTTGACATCAAGTGACCAACCTCAAAATGTGCTCAGTAAAGAATGCCTCGGCCTTATCCGGAGTGATCCCCCCGTAAATAACGTCATCTACAACGACATTCGGTGCCTGTATGCAGTTGTCCAGACAAAGATCAGCCGCAAGATCGATCTCACCATCCAAACCATGCGACTCGATAAGTGATCTCAACAACTTTAGTGTTTTCGCCCCGCCGCGAATGTGGCAGGAACTCCCAACGCAGCATTTTACGTGAACCACGACTCAGCAGACCTCCTAGCCCTAGAATGAATCCGAGGTAACGCAAACGTAGCCGCTAAGGCGAAGTGGGCCGGTAAAAAAACCGGCCACTAAGCCATTTATACACACGTCCCATCGAGCACTCCAAAGGCCGGAAACTCAAACCGGCACTATGGTTTTTTCGTTGCTTCGCACTTTTCGCATTTTGCCACACCCTCTGCGGCGGGCTTGATTGTTTCGGCAAAGAACTCATCTATCTTCTCAGGCGTAATGCCGCCGTAGATTGTCTCGCCGACTCGCACGTTCGGGCTTGCCTTGCATTTTTCAAAGCAGAATGTCGCCTTAAAGTCGATCTTTCCTGCCAGCCCGGACTCGCGCGCTTTGTCGATAAGTCTGCGAAGCGTATCGTATGACCCGCGCAAGTAACAGTTTGTGCCGATGCAGACCGAAACCGGAAGTTTCTCAGTCGACTCGACTTCGGTCAATTCGACGTTCTCTCCATGAATACGACGCCGCGATCTGTAACCCGTGTGAAGAAGCTTGTGCGCAACCGAGCTGTTCGGTTTTTGCAAAAGCGTCGAGTAGCACTCTTTCACATACGGGTTGTCCGCAGCATTGTGCAGCGGCTGAACAGCGTCGCAGTCATAGAGCATGTTCTTGCGCTCTTCGCGAGCAGCCATGTCGTTAGGTAGAGGCTGACCGCCTCCTCCTACACAGCCACCGCGACATGCCATTACTTCTATAATATCATAGTTTACCTCACCGGCTCTAAGCTTGTCGAGTAATTCTCTCGCATTTGAAAGACCGCTGAGTACTGCCAGATTTAACGTAGTGTCGCCGAGAGTGACGCTGACTTCTTTTAGACCATCCAGTCCGCGAACTTCGCGGAACTCAGGCACAGTCCCGTTGGGATTGCCGCTCGCCGCCGCCATTCTAAGCACTGCCTCGGCAACACCGCCGCTGGCTCCAAAGATAACCCCCGCGCCGGTTTTAAAGCCGAACGGCAGATCCATTGAATCGGGCGGCAGATCCGCCAAGCGGATTCCGGCCTCATCGACCATCTTAATCAACTCTTGAGTGGACAAGACGGCATTTATATCCGGATCGCCATTGACGGAAAACTCGGCGCGCTTTGCCTCGAACTTCTTGGCTGTGCACGGCATAACTGAGACAACAAAGATGTCCTCGCGCTTGATGTCCATTTGTTCAGTGAGATAATGCTTTGCAAGCGATCCGAACATCTGCTGCGGACTCTTACATGAAGACAAATTCGACAGATAGTCCGGGTAGAACTGCTCGACAAACTTGACCCATGCCGGACAGCAGCTTGTGAACTGAGGCAGTTTTTTGCCTTCAGCAACACGTCCGAGGAATTCAGTTGCTTCTTCAACTGTTGTCAGATCGGCTGTAAACGATGTGTCATAGATCTTGTCAAAGCCGATGCGCCGCAGAGCCGTGACGGTCTTGGCCATCGCATGCTCTCCGCCTGAGATGCCGTAAGCCTGGGCAATCGCGGCGCGAACAGCCGGTGCAATGTGAACAATGACAGTCTTTGTCTTGTCGTTAATTGCTTTCCATACATCGTCGACCTGGCTCTTTATTGTAAGTGCGCCCGTCGGACAAATAGATGCGCACTGCCCGCAAAAGACGCATTCAACGTCACTTAGGTTCTTGCCAAAAGCCGGGCTGACTCGAACGTTGCTGCCGCGCCCGACAAAGTCCAACACACCGATGCCCTGAACTTCCTTGCACATGCGCACGCAGTCGCCGCACAGGATGCACTTGTTCGGATCGCGAACGAGCGACTGGTTCGTAGCATCGATGGGAAGAATGTCCGTCGGCTCATCGAACCGAACGGTCTTGACTCCGAGTTTCTGCGCCAGTTCCTGCAGACGACATCGAGTGTTCTTTTCGCAAGTCTGGCAATTGCCGTGGTGATTGGCCAACAGCAGTTCGAGCGCCATCCTGCGAATGCGCATTACAGGCTCGGTGTGCGTGTGAACCACCATGCCGTCCTCGGGCGGAGTAGAGCAGGCAGGCTGAATGCCCCGTTTTTCTATTTCGACAATGCACATTCGGCAGGCTCCGTATACGGATAGTTCCGAATGATAGCAAAATGTCGGCAGTTCTATACCTGATGCCCGAATTACCTCGAGCAGGTTTTTGCTTTCATTTATCGGGGTCTTTACCCCATCTACTGTAATATAACCTTCCATCGCATAGACTCCTTATGGATGCAGACTAAGCAAGCGCTATCGCTTCGAATTTGCACGAGTCGGCACAAGCGCCGCACTTGATACATGCGCCGGCGTTGATCTTATATGGGCTCTTTGGCTCGCCGGAAATTGCGTTGACCGGACATTTTCTCGCGCATAGACCGCAGCCCTTGCACTTCTCGCTTATAATCATATAGCTCTTGAAAGCCTCGCATTCGCCAGCCGGGCAGACGCCGTCAACGATGTGCGCGAGGTACTCGTGGCGGAAGTGCTTAAGTGTCGAAAGAACAGGGTTCGGCGCGGTCTTGCCAAGCCCGCACAGCGAGCCGTCACGTACCGTTTGCGCAACCTCTTCAAGGAGACTAAGGTCTTCGAGCTTACCCCGCCCGGTGACGATTTTTTCGAGAATCTGCAGCATTCGCTTTGTGCCCTCGCGGCAGAGAACGCACTTGCCGCAGGACTCCTTCTGCGTGAATCCCATAAAGAATCGGGCAATCTCGACCATGCAGGTCGATTCGTCCATAACGACCAACCCGCCGCTGCCGACCATAGCCCCAACGGACTTTAGTGAATCATAGTCGAGCGGCAAATCGAGATGCTCTTTTGTTAGACATGCGCCGGATGGCCCACCGATCTGGACAGCCTTAAACGGTTTGTCGGTGCGCATTCCGCCGCCGATCTTAAACACGACGTCGCCGAGCGTAGTGCCCATCGGAACTTCGATAAGGCCGGTGTTGACAACCGCGCCGGTAAGAGCAAAAACTTTTGTGCCGGGCGATGTCGCTATTCCAAAGCTGCGGAACCATTCCGCGCCGTTGAGTATGACTTTGGGCACATTGGCAAATGTCTCGACGTTATTTACAACTGTCGGCTTTTCCCACAGACCCGAGTTTGCCGGGAACGGCGGCTTGGGCCTGGGCATTCCTCGTCGGCCTTCAATCGAGTTTATAAGAGCCGTCTCTTCGCCGCAGACAAATGCGCCTGCTCCCTCTTTAATATGAATATGGAATGAGAACACTCCGCCAAGGATTCGGTCGCCGAGCAAACCGGCTTCCTCCGCCTGTGCTATAGCCTTGCGAAGTCGCTGAATTGCAAGCGGATACTCCGCTCGGACATATATATAACCCTCGTCGGCGCCGATGGCATAACCTGCAATGACCATGCCTTCGAGCAGTGCGTGAGGATTGCCTTCCATAACGCTTTCGTCCATAAACGCGCCGGGGTCGCCCTCGTCAGCGTTGCATACTACATATTTTTTTGCACTCTTGACGACTTGCGTAAAGCCCCACTTGCGGCCGGTCGGGAATCCCGCGCCGCCGCGTCCGCGCAGACCTGAATCAGTCACTTCGGCAACAACCGCTTCCGGCGTCATGCCAAAAACCGCTTCGGCCAAAGCGCGATAGCCGTCTCGGGCGATGTAGTCTCGGATGTCTCCCGGTTCTACAACACCGCAGTCTGCAAGCACCACATTGACTTGATCTCTATAAAAAGGCAGTTCGTCTCGCTTTGCAAAAGACTTTGAGCCGTCATCGGTCTTAAACAAAAGCTTTTCAACTGGTTTGCCGTTCATTACGGTCTGAGTGACGATGTCATCGGCATCTTCAGGAGAAACTTGAACATAGAAGTAATCCGATGGCAAAATACGCACAATCGGTCCAACCTGGCAGTAGCCGGGACAGCCGCTGTAGCCAAGTCCTATAGCTTTTTCGTCCTCGTCAGACATAATGTCGGCACGCACGGGCAGACCATGCTTTTCGAGCGATTCCTGTATAGCAGCCAAAACGGCCGGAGCGCCGTTGGCCATACATCCCGTTCCGCCACAAACCAGCACGCGCGTTGCGCAGCTTTTGATGGCGGCTTGGGCCTTGCGTTTTAGTTCATCTAGTTCCTGAGGTGAGTTAAGCTTGGTAACTGGTGTCATTTGCCTGCCTCCGCCTTATCCGCCGCGTCGATTCTTTCGATTACCTTAACCACATTTTCGGGGGTCATCTGGCCATAAACTTTGCCGTCTACAACAACGGCCGGAGCCAGAGCGCACGCCCCGATACAGCTCACGACTTCTAGCGTAAAGCGATGGTCGGCAGTGGTCTTTTGTCCATCTTTGAGGCCGAGATAACGTCTTACGGCCGTGATAATTGGTTGATTTTTGCGGACGTGGCATGCGGTTCCGTCACAGCATTTTATAACGTATTTACCTTTGGGCTCAAGTGAAAACTGCGCATAAAATGTTGCTACGCCATATACCGTCGCGGGCGGCAAATCGAGTGCCGTCGCCACAAATGTGAGGATCTCCTCCGGTAAATAGCGATATTCATCCTGCACCTTTTGCAGGATTGGAATGAGTGCGCTTTCAGTTGCACCGTACTCCTCGATGATTTGCTGGATCCGGTTGAAATGCCTTCTTGCTTTTGACCCGGACTCAGCTGTTACAGCAGATTGAGACAATTAAGCTACCTCCAATCATTTTGCGGCCTCGTCAGGGCCATTGCATGAGACGCATGCGTTGGGACAAACGGCCTCAACATTCACACACTCACTGACGGAATGATTCTTTTTGTTGTTAACAGTATGCTGACCCATTGCGTGCGACAATGTAATGAGCCCCCACGCAAGGGACTGGTTTTCAACTACGACACACTCGGGGACGTGCAGTTTGACAGGTGCGAAGTTCCAGATGGCGCGGATTCCTGCGCTGACCATTAAATCGGCGGTCTCTTGGGCAGCAACCGCGGGCACGGCGATAACTCCGGCTACAATGCCCTCGCTCTTAATAACGCCGAATATTTCGGCGATGCTGCGCACTTTTAGCTCACCTACTTCGGTACCTATTGTTGACTGATCCTTATCGAATATACCGGCGAGCGCAAATCCTGCTTTTGTCCAGATGTTACTGGCCGCAAGCGCCCTGCCAAGATTGCCCAGCCCAACCAAGCAGACTTTTTTAGGAGTTTCTATGTCGAAGACGGATCGTATCAGTTTGGCAAGTTGTTCGATTTCATAACCGACCTTGGGCTTGCCTTCGGTTCCGAGCGGAAATAGATCTTGCCGAACTTTTCCCGGCGATATTCCAAGCGCTTTGCCTATTTCAGAGCTAGTAACATACCTATGCCCTTCAGCCTGAAGTTGCTCAAGGACATCGAAGTAGAGTTCCATTCTAAGCACAGACGCTCTGGACAGGCGCTTCACGTTGCGCATTACATTCCCCGAAGTGAGTTGTTAAGCATTTAACGATTGTATTTTACCCGATATTGGCACGCCTGTCAACAAGCAGTTTTGCCGGTCTTTTTGCTTATTTTTGGCATCACCCACTATTGAAGTTTGATGCTAAAACTCTATTGCACATTCGAGACATTTGAGCTTTGGGGTGTCGTCAATGTATACTGTTGTACAAATACGGGAGGTAAAGTGCATGAAGCACCTTATAATTGCGATTGTTTTAGTGATTTCGCTCTCGCTGTCAGTAGGAGCGTACGCTGCGGAAAATCTCAAGCAGATTTCAAGCGGCAGCATTACTGTTTCCTACCCGGATGGGCTACAAATGCAGGCAAAGAAAGTAATGGCGGTTGCGAAGTCAACCATCAACCCTGCCCTAGACGTCCACCGGCAGACAATCACGATTCTTGCCGACCCGGACGCAGTGGCAAAGGACATCACCCAGATGCTGGGGGCCGACGAGAAAAAAGACGTCGCAAAGCTGCGACTGGAATCGTTTAAGAACAAATCAATGGTGCTTGTGGCGGCATTTTCAAATATCCGGCTCGTGCGAAAAGCAAATGCAGTTGCGACAAATGGCATCGACGGCGGAGCCATGCAGCTTCGTTACTCCAAAGAAAAAGACGAATTCAATATTGCATTTGACGATCAGGACGCCAATTCTGATAAACTCAAGCGCAGCTTTTTCCCTATTATTGTAAATTCCGACGGCACGATTCGTTCAGAAGCAAAGCTTGGCCAGGTCGCGCTGGATTTTCTCGGATCGGGCAGCCCTATTGCAATTGCGCCCATTCAGGACACAGTCTCGTATCTCATAGTCGAGCCGCTGAAGATTTATCACCCATTGACACGCTGGTTTAATGAAGGCGTCAGCGGCTATGTCACGCAACGCATCGTAGCCAAATATGCGCCAAAGCTCAACACTGTGGCAAAAAACATATTCTCAGTAAACGCAAAATCGCAGCAGCTCAAAGACAAAGTCAATTTGCTCTCTTGGCCGCAGTCGGCGTATATCAGCAAAGACCAAAATGTGTTCGACCCTGAGTTGGAAACCGCACGGACGCAATATGCCATAGAGGCCATATCCAATCTTATGGCAAGCACAGACACCGGGGCTTTGCCAAAGATAATGAGCAACATCAACTATGTAGGCAATCCCGATACCGACACAATATGCACCGCGATAAAGAAAGTAACAAACACTGATTTTAAGGCAATACTAATGGGCTACGTGCCGGATGACGTGCGAAGTGCAATTGCGTCCGGCGAGGCTGCAAAACTAGTCGTAAAAGCAGAAGAACTAGTCAAAGAAAGGAAATGGAAAGACTCAGCCGACACTTTGCGCAAGGCGCTTGAAATGTCACCTGATGACGCCAACGCGCGACTCAATCTGGCATGGATCGAGCGCGAATTCGGCGAGCGCAAAGACTCCGAGTTGCAAGTGTTTTTGGTCGCCGGTCTTCTTAAGCAGCAAAATTACTCATTCCATTTGTTCGTTTATTCAATTGAGGGCAACTACATTTCAGCCCGACTTGCAATACTAATGGGAAACCTCGACACTGCCAAAAAGTTCCTAGAGCCGGTGCTTGCATACAGACCAGATCATGCCGATGCAAAGCGCGCAATGGATGAAATCAGCAAGCTCGAAGAAGTGGCAAAGGGAGTAAAGTAGCATAAAAGCTACAAAGTGCAAAAACTACATATTACGAACAGACACATTGGCAAGAGTGCCTGATATGACCGACTCATAGAGCTTTTCAAAGTCGGAGACCATGTGCTCGATTGAGAAGTTGCGGGCATTTGCGCGCGCATTTGCAGACATTGCGGCGCGTGCAGTAGGGTTGTCAATTAAATATGATATGCGGTCGGCAAACTCGACCGGGTCATCTTTGGTGAGAAAGCCGTCGATGCCATGCTGGAGATTTTCGGGAATTCCACCCGCATTGACGGCCACCACCGGCAGCCCCGCGCTCAGGCCTTCACAAATTGCGATGCCTTGAGTCTCAGTGGTGCTGGGAAATGCAAACGCATCTGCAGCGCCATATATCGGATCGATCTCGTCGCGCTTGAGCATTCCGGTAAACTCGATATGATCCCCCAAATCGAGCCCTGCCGCAAATGACTTTGTCTCGGCAAGCGCCGGGCCTCCTCCGACCAAAAGCAGCTTGGCAGACGGGTGAGTCGACACAACTGCCTTAAAAGCAGTAAGCAGCATCCGCAAGTTCTTTTCACGCGCGATTCGTCCGACATAAAGAAGCAGGAAATCGTCCTGTCCGACCCCATGTCGCACCCGCATTGATTCGCGCATTTCGGGACTTGGACATGGAATGGGGTCGATGCCGGTTTTAATTACCTCGATGCGAGTTTTTATGCCGTAGGAGCGAAGAATTTTTGCAACCGGCCCCGACGGCACTACCAGCGCGTTCGCGCCCGAGTAATACCACCGCATAAGGGCCATAAGAAACCACTTTGTAAGAGCCTTTGGACGAACGGGCACGTAGTGGGCATACTCGGTATAGAGAGTGTGATTTGTAGAAATAAGTGGAACCCCAAAGCGCCTTGCCCACTTCGCCCCCAACACCCCCAGCAAAAACGGTGTCTGGGTGTGGACGATGTCGAGCTTGAGCGCTGCAAACTGCCGCCTTATATCAGGCGCAAACGGAACCGGAAATGGGTAGTCCGGCATTAAAAATGTGTGCCTGGCAGGCAGCCTGTATACGTTGTCGCACTCGTCAGTATGGCCATGAAACGCAGGTGCGAAAACGAACACCTCGTGGCCGCGCGCATTTAGCCCGTCGCGAAGCGTGCTCACGCAGACGCTCACGCCGTTTATAATCGGTTCATAGCTTTCAGTAAATATGGCAATGCGCATTTAATAGTTTGGACTTTTCAGTAAATATCTCGTGAGATAAGTATACCTTTTTATGGACTATAGGCGCAATTGCAAGGCGTATCCGGCGGAGCTTTGCGCTGTACCCCGCACAAGAAACTAAGTTTTAGTATTATTGCATTGTGCCGTCAGTTTCATTTCTGTATACTATGTCAGACCTGCGAAATTTGCTCCGATGGCTTCAATATAACGGCTGCTGCCTATTTTTCCCCTATCTGCCAAATTTGA
>JAEWSK010000125.1 GCA_023398345.1 Armatimonadota bacterium
AAAGCATCGGCAACACCAATAATAATGCCTAGCGCAGCCTATAGCGTGCAACTTGAGCTTTATCGCGGCGTCAAAACTAATGATGGCGGCAAAATAAGTTTTAAACCCATTTCGCGTTATACTTGGATCGGTGCGATACTTGGCGCGATTGCGGCGCTGATGTCTGGAAGAATTGCCGTCAAATTTGGCGCGCGCGGTGGTTCATTGCCTATTGCATTGCGTATAACTGTTGTCCAGTCCATTTTTCTTGCCGTCACAATGGAGCTTTGCAGGATGGGGTGGGGCATAGTGGGCCAATCGTCTGTTTCCATAGGCCCGTTCTATACCTCCGCAATGTTGATTGGAACTGCATGCACATTTGTTCTTTCGCTGATTGGCGCACACTGGGCTAATGGAAGGCACTCCAGTCGCATTATCGGGTTTCCGTCAGAATGAAATTAAAGAATTCGACTGCATATAAAATGAATGCTGCATTTTGTGAAGCGGTGGTTGAGTATCCGACTGATGATCTCACTGTGGAGCTTAAATATTGCCGTGCGGGAACTAAGCGCTATATATCCGGCACTTACTATCGCAGGACTCGCGGATTTGAAAACGGTAAGCTCATTCGGGTTCGCATCAATCCCGAAAATAAATATCCGATTGAAATACCGTTCAAGACATCTGAATACTATACGAAGCGTGATCGCGCAGGCAGAGAAGTTATATACCAAAAGTTCAGAAAGGTGGCATTCAACGCCGCTGAAGATATGATACTTGCGATATTTTTGCATGAGTTCTCGCATTATCTGGATCATATCGAAGGCAGAAACGGTCGCTACAAGCAAACTAAGGCAGATAAGTTCGCTGTCTCAATTCTCGAGTTGTTGAATGTAATTTAGGGGGATTTTGTTGTATAAACGTAATTGTTTTTTGATTTTGGCTCTGTCGTTTGTGTTTGTGGCTGCAATTGCAAATGCGCAGGCGTCGATTCCTGACTTTACATTCGCGCATTGCAGTGACGATCATGTTCAAAAGCTCGCCGCTACGACCATTGCGGACTTTCGTGATCCAAAACCAATTTTGCTAGAGCCATATCAGGTAACTGCATTGCCGGTCTCGTTTGTGATCGACACTGGCGATATCACTGAGTTTGGCGGACATGCTTCATGGCTTAAATACGAGGGTTTTTATTCCGATGTCAAAATTCCGCATTACGTTTGCATCGGAAACCATGACGGCACATGGCGCTCGCTCACCTATGAACTGCGGCAACTATACGGATCTCCATATTATTCGTTTGACAAGTATGGCTGTCATTTTATTGTTCTCGACACTGCCGGCTTGCAGCATCCGATGCCGTCAATAACGGCGGAGCAGTTGGTATGGCTAAAAAAAGACCTTGAGCGTGTCGGCCAAGACATTCCCGTTTTTGTAGCTTTCCATCATCCATTGTTTATGAGTGAATTTTCAAGCTCATATGACACGGATCGGCTCGTGGATATTCTTCGTCCATACAATGTCGCCGCGATACTTTACGGCCACGGCCACAATGCTGAGCACCGGGTCTATAATGGCTTGAATCTTGTGCAGGGTGGCTCCACATATGGCCCTGGCCCTGCCGGATACCAAGTTGTCTCAGTAAAAGACGGCATTATGCGTATTGCTTACAAACTTCAAGGACAGCCCAATGCAACAATGCCAATGCTTGAAAAATCGCTTGCTCCTCCGGCGCAGCGTTATCCAAAGATCAGCATTGTATCGCCGCGTGAGGCCGCTACATGCAGTGACCAACTGCCTGTTAAAGCATGGATTGCCCTGGGCAAGGACGATGTAAAGACTGCGTTCGTCGAAATCGACGGTAAAAATAAGACCGATCTTTTGGTTAAGTCTGGCGGCAGCTTTGAGGGCTGCGTATCTCTCGCAAGTCTTAGTGCGGGCGCTCATTATGTTAAGTTGAGCTTTGTTGGCAACAATGACGCCGTATATACGCGTTCTACGTTCTTTTACAAAAATAGCGTATCTCCAAAAGTTCGCTGGCGAGTGCACATGGATACGGCGAGCAAAACGACCCCGACCATTAGCGAATCACTTGTATATATTGGTGGTTATGACGGCAGTGTGCGAGCATATACCGTAAAGTCCGGCGAGCTCAAGTGGAAATTCCAGACAGCCGGAGCCATTGCCGGTCAGATTTTGCTATTGGGCAATAACGTATACGTTGGCAGCGAGGACAAATTGCTCTATTGCCTGGCTGCAGGCAACGGCCGACTTATATGGAAATTTGAAGCCGATGAACCAATATATTCTTCGCCGATCTCTGATGGCAAGTCGATTTACTTTGGCAGTGGCAGCGGATCGTTCTTCTCCGTAGATGCAAAAACAGGGCTGCAGAATTGGCGAAATGGCGATGCTACCTATAATATCGAGATCAAGCCGTATCTATCCAATGGAAGAGTATACTACGGTGCGTGGGATCGCTATGTATACTGCCTTGATACCGCCAATGGGAACATGCTCTGGAAATGCCAGGGCAAAGGCAGTTCCGAGGGTGGGGCAGCAGCATATTACAGTCCGGCTGATTGTGGCCCGGTTGTTTGTAATGGCAAGGTCTTCGTGGCTGACCGTAGGTATAGATGCTCAATAATTGATGATGCGACCGGCAAGATTGTCGATTTCTTAAAGAATGTATCAGCAGTTGCATTATCTGCTGACGGACAGTATGTGTATTTGCGGCAGACGGATGCGAAGGTCAGTAAAGTAGATTCATCCGGAAAAGTGATTTGGTCAGCTAACGTGCCTGCAGACTATTTCCCGCCTGCGCCTATTGAATCGAACGGTGTTGTATATGTCTGCGGGAAATGCGGCACAACAA
>JAEWSK010000130.1 GCA_023398345.1 Armatimonadota bacterium
GCTTATACGCAATGTTGCCACCGAGCACGGCGGCGTGTCGGTGTTTGCGGGCGTCGGAGAGCGCACACGAGAGGGTAATGACCTCTGGCTTGAAATGCAGGAAAGCGGCGTCATCGCAAAGACGACAATGGTCTTCGGCCAGATGAACGAACCGCCGGGGGCCAGACTCCGAGTCGCACTATCGGCGCTGACGATGGCTGAATATTTCAGAGATTCGGCCGGTCAGGACGTTTTGCTCTTTATAGACAATATATTTAGATTTGTTCAAGGCGGCTCAGAAGTCTCGGCTCTTCTTGGAAGAATGCCAAGCGCGGTCGGCTATCAGCCGACTCTAGCGACTGAAATGGGCGATTTGCAGGAGCGAATTACTTCTACAGTGCGCGGTTCGGTCACTTCTATTCAAGCGATTTATGTTCCTGCAGACGATCCGACCGATCCGGCGCCTGCGACGACGTTTGCATTTCTTGATGCGACGACATGCCTCGAGCGCCACATATTTGTAAGGGGCATATTCCCGGCAGTCGATCCGCTGGCATCTACCTCGCGCATTCTTGACCCGAACATTGTCGGCCAAGAGCACTATGATGTCGCGCGCGAAGTCCAGCAAGTGTTGCAGCGCTACCGCGAACTGCAAGATATAATTGCAATTTTAGGCGTGGACGAGCTATCCAACGAAGACAAGCTCACTGTCGCCCGTGCAAGAAAAATCGAAAACTTCCTGTCGCAGCCGATGTTCGTCGCGGAAGTATTTACAGGCATGCCCGGCAAGTATGTTTCATGTGCCGACACCGTGCGCAGCTTCAAGGAAATACTCGAAGGCCGCTGGGACCACCTGCCTGAGCAGGCATTTTATATGGTCGGCGTGATCGAGGAAGCTGTGGAAAAGGCGAAGAGCATGGGGGTTTCGGTCTAGCGGAACGCAAACACGCAATAGCCGATAACAACAAATATGCCGGAACATACATTTAAACTCGAAGTTATAACCCCCGACAGGGTGGTAATGTCGGATAGTGGGGTCGTATCGGTCGTGGCGCCTGGCAGCCAGGGCTACTTTGGCATGCTGGCAAAACACGCGCCGATGATGGCGGAGCTAAAAATCGGCAAACTCGATTTCCGCCGCGTCGATGATACATCTAATGCCATGGCAATCTCATGTGGGTTTCTTGAAGTCTTTGAGGATAAGGTCAGCGTGCTGGCCGAATCTGCCGAGCTTGCGGACGAGATCGATATCGAACGCGCCGAGCAGTCAAAAAGGCGTGCAGAAGAACGACTTGAGCAAAACGGGTCGGAAATTGATGTGGCAAGGGCTGAAGCTGCGCTTGCCCGTGCGACAAATAGACTGAATATCGCCGAAGGGCGTAGTTGACCTTTTCATCACGAAAGCACGAAAGAAAATGACTGAGCCGAATTTTTTCTTTTCGTGCTTTTTTCCTTTCGCGATTTTGTAATCCCTGAAAGGCATATCAAATGAAGAAATGGTTTACGCTTATGCTGATCGTCTTTGCAACGCGCGCGGGCGCTTATTCGATCCCAAACGAAATGTGGATGGGCACATTTGTCGGCGAGAACAAAGTCGGCTGGATGGCCCTAAATATTGACAATTGCGAGTACGAAGGAACAAAAGGCTACAAAGTCACAACCGCCGTCAACAATCACCTCTTCGTGCTTGGCGCTGAAATGACGCAGGTGGTCGACACAGTTGTCTACACCGACGAAAAATTTGCCCCGCTAAAAGAAGTATTCTCGATGTCCAGCGGCGGCAAAACCACTACGGTCACATCAAAGTTTTCCAAGTCCAGCATTGAATGCGATGTATCCGCGGGCAGTGGCTTGTCAAAAAAGACAATTTCTATCCCCGACGGCCCCGGCTTAATTGCCGACCCGCTGTTCACTACGTCCGATGCGTTTCCTGAAATCGGCAAACAGTACAGCCTACGCTATTTCAACCCGCTTACGCTATCGATTGAAGATCTGACCATAAAAGTAAACAAGCGTGAGAAAATAGCTGTCGGAAACAAGCAATACGACACTGTCTTGCTCGAAAATATCACTCCGCTCGGCAATATGAGCGTGTGGCAGGAATCAGACGGCGCAGTTGTAAAAATCAACGGGATGATGGGAATCAGCATGGTCCGAATGGATCGCGCTCAGGCAATTGCGACCGATGAAAATGCAAAGCCCGAAGACTTTGCCATACTCACAAGTGCCAAGTGCGACAAGACAATTTCTCACCCGCGCGAAGTAAAGCATTTCAAAGCCGTGCTGACCGGCATAGGCGACCCGAATATGCTTATAACCGACACCCGGCAAAAATCGACTGCTCTCGAAGAAAAGTCAGGAGCAGCTCAGTTTGTAATTAAAGCTTCGCTATTTAATAAATCAAAGTCCGTCAATTTGCCCATTTCAGATGCAAATTTGGGTGAGTATTTAATATCGAGCCCATATGTCGACTCAGATGAAAAAAGCATTGCCGAGCAGTCGAATAAGATTGTCGGCACACAGACAAACGCCTATGTCGCATGCGCAACGATACGCGAATGGATTCACGACAACCTCAAAGTCAAGGGAGACATCGGGATTACCCGATCCGGCTCCGATGTGTTAAAATCTAAAGTAGGTGTTTGCAGGGACTATGCGATTTTATTTGCGGCCCTGGCCCGAAGCGCGCGGATTCCGTGCAAAGTAGTGAGCGGGCTGATCTACACAGAGGGGGCGTTTTACTATCACGCGTGGGTAGAATGCTGGGTCGGCAGTTGGGTTCCGTTCGATGCGACTCTGCCCACTGACTTTGTTGACGCCACGCATATCAAGTTGGCCGAGGGCGACGCAACAACGATGTTCGGCCTTGCCAAAGTGATCGGCTCATTAAAAGTAGAACTTAAAGAATGCAAGTAGCTGTCAGTCGACTGTTCGACTGGTAGCTTTGTGGAGAATAACGTGCTGGCTAAGGACTTTCTTACAGTAGGCATCTTTCTGGTCGTCGGCATAGGATTTGTCGTCGTAACGCTGCTGGCGTCGATGATATTTCGGCCGCACCGGCCCACTGACGAAAAGCGCACAACATACGAATGCGGCGAGGAACCGATCGGCCCGGCGTGGCTGCAGTTTCGCGCAGGTTATTATATATACGCGCTGATTTTTTTAGTTTTTGATGTTGAGGCCGTATTTATATTCCCATGGGCAGCCGGACTGCATGGGCTGTCGAAGAACCCTGCGCTCGCGGTAGTTGGATTTGTCGATATGGTGATCTTTGTCGCGGTGCTGGCGGTAGGACTTATATGGGCATGGAAGAAAGGTGTGCTGGAGTGGAAGTAGATCGCCCGTTTGATTATGTGGAACGCCTACCCGGCGGCGCACTTATAACGACAACTGTGGACAAAGTGTTCGAATGGGCACAGGAGAGCTCACTGTGGTATCTATCCTTTGGTTTGGCATGCTGCGCGATTGAAGTGCTGATGGCGGCAGGCGCTGCTCGCTATGACCTTGATAGGTTTGGAATGATATTTCGCGCTACTCCACGGCAGGCCGATTTGATGATAGTCGCGGGGACTGTCACAAAAAAGATGGCTCCAAGAGTAAAGCGAATTTACGAACAGATGGCCGAGCCGAGATATGTAATCGCGACTGGGAGCTGCGCCAACGCAGGCGGCCCATTTGCGGATTCATACGCAGTCGTCAAAGGCGTTGATAAGATCATACCCGTCGATGTCTATGTCCCAGGCTGCCCGCCGCGTCCCGAAGCTCTTATACATGCTGTAATGGATCTTCGCAAGAAGATGCGCGGGGAAGTGGACAACAAGCAAAAAAGTCGATAGATGAGGACTTAAAATTTAAAATGTCCGAACTGACTGAAAAAGCAATACGCGATTTGTATCCCGACGCGGTGCTCGAAACGAGCGACGTGTTTGGGACGCTTAATGTTAAGATAATGCCTTCGAGCTTACTTAACGTCGGCGAACTGCTGCATTCGCAGGGTTTTGACTACCTCGCCGATGTTACTGCCGTCGACTGGCAAGATCGCATCGAGGTCGTCTATCAATTTACAGCGCTAAATCGAAATGAAAAGATCGCGCTACGGCTCGATTTAGATCGCCAAAAGCCGGAAGTAAACTCAATTACGTCGATTTGGAAAGGCGCAAACTTTCAGGAGCGCGAGGTCTATGATTTAATGGGAGTTATATTTACCAATCATCCCGACTTGCGCCGAATTCTGCTTCCCGAGGATTGGGAAGGCTACCCGCTAAGGAAAGATTATGTCATCCCGGATTAGAACCGAGTTTGTAGAAGTCAATATGGGGCCGCAGCACCCGTCAACGCACGGAGTGTTGCGTTTGGCGGTCACGCTTGACGGCGAGGTCGTAGTAAAGTGCCACCCCGACGTCGGCTATCTGCACCGAGGCATCGAAAAACTCGCTGAATCGCACACGTGGATTCAATTTATTCCAATAACCGACCGCATCGATTATTTAGCGTCCATGCTCGGCAATGCCGCGTATGTCGGAGCAGTTGAAAAGCTGGGCGCAATTGAAGTCCCTGAGCGCGCGGAGTATATTCGCATTATTATGATGGAGTTGCAGCGAGTTGCCAGCCACCTTGTCTTCTTCGGCACTTTGGCACTGGATCTCGGCGCGACAACTCCGTTTCTTTACACGTTCCGTGAGCGAGAAGACATAATCGACTTGTTTGAAATGACATGCGGTGCGCGGCTGACTTATAACTACTTCCGGCCCGGCGGGGTTTCGCGTGACCTGCCCGGTGGATTTTATGCAAAGTGCAAAGCGTACATAAAAAAGCAGCGCGAAAAGCTATCCGAATACGACGATTTGTTTACCAACAATCAGATATTTATATCACGCACACGAAACGTCGGCATAATATCCGCAGAAGATGCAATCAACTACTCGCTTTCCGGCCCGACTTTGCGCGGATCGGGTGTCGCTTACGATGTTCGAAAAGCAGACCCTTACTCACTGTATGACAAATTCGACTGGCAAGTAATAACTTATCCGGACGGCGACTCACTATCGCGGTTTATGGTTCGAGTTATGGAAATTCGCCAAAGTTTGAATATTGTCGAGCAGGCGCTAGACGCAATTCCTGAGGGCGAACTCAATTACAAGATTCAACCGCGCTTGAAATTGCCGGCAGGAGAAGTATATTATCATATCGAATC
>JAEWSK010000174.1 GCA_023398345.1 Armatimonadota bacterium
CCGGCCGAGTCTATTGCCATGCAAAAAGCCGCAAGTGAGAACAATCGAGTCACACAGGTCGGCACTCAGATACATGCAAGCGAGAATTTTAGAAGAGCAGTCGAAATAGTAAGATCGGGCGTGCTCGGTAATATTTCTGCTGTTCGTGTTATATGCAATGTAAACGAATACCCTGGCGTCGAGCTTACCGAAGATTCCGCCCCACCGGCCAACTTGGATTGGGACACATGGCTCGGGCCAGCAAGAAAAATCCCGTTTAACAAAGCGAAATTCGATGTTTATCATAACTACAAAGACTATGTCGGCAGTTGGCTGCATGAGCTTGGCCCTCATTTAGTCGACCTCGCCTACTGGGCAATGAGACTTGGCGAGCCGAATGCCGTATCAGCATCAGGCGGACGATATGTGCTAGAGGACATGACAGACGTGCCGGACATTATGGACGTCTTATGGGAATACGATGATTTTAATATGACTTGGATGCATACATGGTGCAATGGCTATAATTTCGGTTTCGGCGGCGCACCCGATGGAGGTCGCAAACAAAGTGTTATTTTCCAAGGCACAAAGGGAACGCTCGTCGCTGATTACAATAATCTTCAGGTCATAGCCGATGGAAATAGAATAAAGGACTTCAAGGCCCCCACCCCCAGTATTCCGCCATCGCCGGGCCATCAGATTGAATTTATAGACTCGGTAAAGTCGCGCAAGCAGCCGCCGTGCTCGTTTGAATATCACGCGCCGTTGGCGCTTGCTTTAAATCTGGCTCACATCTCGCTTTATACCGGCCGTAAATTGCACTGGGACGCAAAAAACTCGAAGGTCATTGATGATCCTGAAGCAGAAAAAATGTGCACACCGGACTATCGCAAGCCATGGACTCTACCCATTTGATATAAATCGAAATTGGCTGTAACTTAAGTATGAGGATGGAAAAAAGTATTGCTGGATAGCGCCCTGATTGTATTTGCCGCGGCGTGGCATATATTTATAACACGAATGGCTCGCCGCATGGGACTTGTAAAGCCGAACTTCTGCAAGTCGCCGATTTTGGCCTCATATGGCCTAATCGCATTCCCTTACGTTGCCGTAACCGGCGTAATACTCGCATTACACGGATACGTCTCGTGGAACCGCACTTTGCTATATCTTGGCGTAATGGCTGCGATGTGGGCACTGGGCGCAATAGATGACATATGGGGATCGCGCGAAGTCGGTGGATTTGCAGGACACTTTCGAAAGCTTCTTGTTGAACACAAACTCACCACAGGCGCGACTAAGGCTATCGGCGGCGGGATTGTTGCGCTTTGCGCAGGATATGCCATTTATTCGCACAATTTGCTGCAAGCAATGCTCGCCGCCTTTGTAATTGCGCTTTCGGCAAATCTTCTCAACCTATTTGATCTTCGCCCAGGCCGCGCTGTCGCTGTTCTTTTTTGCGGATTAGGTGTAACATATATTGTCACGTGCGGACACCTGAATGCCGCCCCATTGATCGAAGCTATAGCTGTGATTACATTTATCTTTGGCATTGCTGACTCAAGGGGCAAGGCAATGATGGGTGACTCCGGGGCGAACTCTTTGGGCGCAGCGCTTGGGCTTACCATCGCAATAAGCGCGCCAAACTGGATGCTGCCGACGATTGTGCTGATAACGGCTGTGCATATCTACTCCGAGAAGCACTCCATTTCATGCCTGATAGAAAGCAACCGAATACTGCGCGTGATTGACCGATTTCTGGGGGTGCGTTAAAAATTGGGCGAGATAAAGATCGACCGCGAGAGGTGCAAAGGCTGTAGGCTCTGCGTACATTTCTGCCCCAAACATTGCATCGAAATTGACGAATCATACAATAGCAGGGGCTACCAACCCGGCGTGTTCGTTAACGCAGACGAATGTACCGGGTGCGCGACATGCGCGCGAGTTTGCCCGGATATTGCCATCGAGGTTTGGAGATAGTCTATGGCAAAAAGAAAGCTGATGAAGGGTAATGAAGCAATCTGCAGAGGTGCTATAGCCGCCGGTTGCAGCGCGTTTTTCGGTTACCCAATTACACCACAAAATGATATTCCAGAGAAGATGTCCACGCTTATGCCTGCCAATGGCGGTGTGTTTTTGCAGGCAGAAAGCGAAGTGGCCGCTATCAATATGGTCTATGGGGCTGCGAGCACTGGCAAAAGGGCGATGACATCGTCATCTAGTCCCGGCGTCAGCCTCAAACAAGAGGGCATTTCATACATAGCCGGCAGCGAATTGCCGTGCGTTATTGTGAATGTACAGCGCGGCGGGCCTGGTCTCGGAAATACTCTGCCGGGGCAAGCCGACTATTTTCAGATGATAAAAGGCGGCGGTCACGGCGATTATAAAATACTGACATTGGCTCCGTGGAGCGTTCAAGAGTGCTATGATTTTATGCCGCTCGCATTCGAGCTTGCGGACAAATATCGAAACCCAGCCGCAATATTGATGGACGCGATAATCGGTCAGATGATCGAAGCGGCTGAGCTTCATGATAACTTCGACTACCCAAAACGAGATAAATCATGGGCCGTAACTGGCGCAAAAAATAGAGAACACAACATTATCAATTCGCTTTGGGTGAACTCATCGGTGATGGAAGCTGTCAATGAGCGACTGCAGGAAAAATACCGCGCGGCTGAGCGCGATGAGATTCGCTATGCGGAATACAATACCGAAGACGCCGAGTTGATTCTCATTGCCTATGGCAGCCCTGCTCGAATATGCAGGACTGTAATGGACATGGCGCGCGAGCGTGGATTAAAAGTCGGCTTGTTCCGCCCTATTACGCTCTACCCATTTCCGTCGCCGCGAATCGCTCAACTAGCAAGCGGTGGTGCGCGATTCTTGACAGTTGAAATGAGCTGTGGGCAGATGGTCGAAGATGTGAGACTCGCTGTCAACGGAGCTGCTGACGTTGCATTCTATGGGCGATCCGGCGGCGTTGTGCCCACTCCGACTGAAATATTCAATCACGTGTGCAAACTCTTCGCCAAACCCGAGCTATCTATTGCATCCGAGCAAAGGGGGACAGCGTAATGCAGAAGGTTTTTGAGCGACCAAAATCACTAACCGATGTCGAATTCAGCTACTGTCCGGGATGTGCCCACAGTATCATCCATAGATTGATAGCCGAGGTCATGGATGAGTTGAATCTTACGGAAAATTGTATCGGCGTCTGCCCCGTCGGATGCGCCGTTTTTATGTATGAGTATATGGCATGCGATATGATCGAAGCATCACACGGGCGCGCTCCGGCTGTGGCTACCGGCGTAAAGCGCGTAATGCCCGATACTTTCGTCTGGACATATCAAGGTGACGGCGATCTTGCTTCGATAGGAACGGCAGAAATTATACATGCCGCCGCTCGTGGCGAAAACATATCCGTCGTGTTTATAAACAACACCACATACGGAATGACTGGCGGTCAGATGGCTCCGACGACGCTTATCGGTCAGAAATCAACGACATGCCCGACAGGCAGAAGCTCGGAAGTAAATGGCTATCCTATTCGAGTTAGCGAGATGCTTGCGACCCTCGACGGCCCGGCGTATATTGAACGCGTAGTACCGACGTCTCCGGCTGGTATCGCAAAAACAAAAAAGGCGATCAAGCACGCGTTTGAAAATCAGCTCGCGGGAAAGGGATTTTCTTTAGTCGAGGTACTTGCAAATTGCCCCACACAACTTAGGCTCTCGCCTGTCGATAGCTTAAAGTGGGTCGAAGAGAACATGGTCTCTGCCTATCCTCCGGGAGTATTCGTGGATAAGCGATAAAAAATATCATGCTGAACGCGATTCAGCATTCATACATAGGGTGAATCGAATGTTGAAGCAACAAGAAGTAACAATGGCCGGGATGGGCGGCCAGGGAATAATGGTCATCGGGCAACTGCTGGCCCACGCAACGGTGCAGGAAGGTGGCAATGTTGTGTGGTTCCCGTCATATGGCCCGGAAACTCGCGGCGGCTCGGCGGAATGCACGGTCATTATATCATCAGACGAAATTGGGTCGCCGGTCATATCTAATCCAGACACACTCATTGCGATGACACAGCCGCTGTTGGATAAGTTCGCGCACTCGGTCAAAGCTGGTGGGACGATATTTGTAAATTCTTCACTGGCTGAGCCACCGGATTATCGAAGCGACTGTCGAATTGTGGCGATTCCTGCAAATGATATCGCGACAGAAGTCGGAAACAGCAAGGCTGCAAATATGGTGATGCTTGGAGCCTATGTGGAACTGCAAAAACCAGTTAAGCTGGAGTCAATAAAGGCGTCAATGGAAGACGTTCTGCCGGAACACAACCGCCGGTTTATCCCCGTCAACAATGCCGCACTTGATAAGGGAATAGAATTTGCCGCCAATCTGGCCGGTAAATGATAGCAAAATGCATAAGAGCCGAACTAGTTATATAGTTCGGCTCTTATGGCAATTATTGAGTGCAGACACAAGCGGTCGTAAAGCTATTCACTTGGAGTTGTGAATGTCTTTGATGACTTCTCGTCTTGCTTTGCTTTCTTGGCCGCCTTGCGCTCTTTGACACTCTTTTTAGCCGTCTTGGGCTCTTTGCGAATTGATTTTTCTTTCATTTTTTATGCACCCACATCAATCGGATCTATATAAGTCTTCGCCACAAATGCAGTGCATCCCTTCTCAATCACAGCATTGCTGCCAGCTTTGTGCTGAACTGCGCCATCTTTGACCTAAAATCACGCAGGTCGGCGGGCGTGATCTTATCCAAGGGCTTCTGCAAGAAATTGGCTAAATACGTTTCTGTGGAAGCTATGTAGTCCTTATCAGATGAGCGCTTTTTATCCTTGAGCTCACGCAGCGCCTTCATGTAGGTCGTGATATAGCGCGTATCATTTATGCCTTCACGAAGCGCTTCGCACAGCAACGAATTTAAGTTATCCGCACGATCCAATGCATCCTTTGGAATCCACATCGGCATGCACCCATAAAGCCCGCTTCGCCACAGCCCAATGCCCGCGTTAATTCGGTTTTGCTGGACTGATTGGCGCGAATCCCACCAATACCACTCCCATTTATTTGTGCGATTTGCACCCCCGTTAACCAGAGATTGAACGTAAGGCGCATCGACTTTGTAATTGACCCCATCGACAACTGGCATCAGCTTCTGAATAGCAGCGTCATCACAGACTGTTGCAGCAACCTGCACGCCTGCGCGCCGCAACACGCTCGCCTTATCTAGTGCTGCCTGCATATCTTGCTCGTTTTCGCATGCACAAAAATAAAATGCGCTCGATATGCGCGAAGACGTACGTGCGCTCTCAACTGCACGAACATCTTCGATTGTCGGCACAGAGCAGTTGGAGGCAAATGTCAGAACCGGCGTCATGCCGACCAACCCGGCAGATGCGCAAGCAGCAAAAGAGTCTTTGGAAGATACGGAAACTGACCTGAACCCCATTCCGGCAATGTTTTTTAAAAACTGCGCATAGGACGCGGTAGAGGCATCAGGCCCCACGGATGTATAAAACACATATTGCTTGGATGAACCGATCAAACGGAGCGCTCGAACGGTCAATTCTATCGGCATCGAGTCAAACTGCTTACCATTGGCAAAAAACACGATGGAGCCTTTATAAAGGCCCGGCTTTGTGTTTTTAGGCACAGACACATTGAGCCAAAATTGCTTTGGCGTGGAGTCCAGCAACAGTGAATTGCAGGTATTAAGATTGTCACCCTGAACCAATCTTACTGAGATGCATTCACGCAGGATTTTGCCAGGTCCCGAAAGATTACCGCATGCAGCCGACACTCCGGTAAATATCTTGCCAGAAGACACAGAAAATGTCGCCGACTCAATCTGATCGGCGCACGTTGTCAAGCTTATAGATGGTTTACCCTTAAAAGGCAGTGCCTCAAATGGCTGGCCGACTGCAATAGTTAAAATTTTGGGCAACGCAGCGGCCTTAGTCGGCACGGGTTTCTTAACGGTCTTAACTGCCGCAATCCCCAATGAAGCGACAATCAAAATCAATACAATTGCTGTCGAAAATATGCGAAAAATCCTATGCATAGGTTAACAAGCACCCTCCTGGTAAAAATAACTTCTGCTTCTATGCCCAAGTCGTCGATCTGTAAAACTACTTGCCAGCCGTATACTGTTCTATCCTTCGCAAAGTAGAAAGTGAGGATTTTCGTCTGTCAAGCGACTGGTTAACTTTTATCGACAAAAGCTCAAAGACATCCACGCCCGGAATATTCTTTTCCACGTAGTCGAATGCCCCTCTTTTCATACACTCAACAGCATTCCCAACGTTCCCATAAGCAGTTAGAACGATCACTTCGGTAAATATATCCGTTGAAAGAGCCGCCTGAAGCATCTCCAGACCGCTGGTGGGCGACTCCATCACCATGTCAGTTACTACGACGTCATAAGGCGGTTTGTGCTGCTCAATAGCCTCAATCCCCGCAGCCTGCGTCTCCGCGACGTCAACACGATATCCTTCACGCTCAAGCCTACGCTTGACAGCGTTACGAACGGCCTCTTCATCATCAATTACAAGTATTCTGCACACAGAGCATCCTCCAACCCTATAAAAAAGGTAATTTAGCTTTTCTTCGATGATCGGCGGCTGCCTTTGATGGCAGGCAACAAGACTGTAAACTTTGCCCCCTTACCAGGCATACCGCATTCATAAATCATGCCGTCGTGAGCATCAACAATCCCTTTTACAATCGACAACCCCAACCCCATTCCTTTCGCCCTCGACGTAAAGAATGGATTAAATATTTTAGGCTTATTTTCGACTTTGATGCCCGGCCCATTATCTTCAAATCGGATCGCCACGTATCTGCCCGATTGTCGGCTAGGCTTGAGCCACTTTTTTGAACGCGCATCCGCAATAAAAGTGGAGACGTTGATAACTCCGCCATCCGGCTGAAAATTCACAGCGTTCTCCATAAGCTCGCCAAAACACTGCTTTAACTTCTTTGGATCTGCATTTATCTTTGGCAAATTTGGAGCCAGATTCATATTGAGCACAGTCGCTGATCGCTTCGGGAAGCCTTCTGCAACAGCTTCTTTCACCAGTTCGTTGATATCCGACTCGACCGGGTCGAGATGCGTCGCCTTAACGAATTCTCGGAACTCGTTGAGTATTTCCTCAAGCAAAAATATGCCATTTTTGATGCTGTCAACCAGCTTGCTCGCGTCTGCCGGATCGACTTTGCCAGAATTGAGCAAATACTCGATCTCATTGACATCGCCTTTGATTGCAAATACTCGGTTTCCGATCATGTGCGCCGAGCGCGCTGACATTTCACCCCAAGCCGCCAGCCGCTCAGCTTTAACTAACTGATCGACCAACCTGACATTATCCAGCGCCACGGCCAACTGACCGGCTATGGTAGATAAAATGCTCTCATCTTCTTCTGTAAAATCATTTGGGAACCATTTGTATGGACTTTTCTTGCGCTGGACACGCAAAACTCCGATCTCACCGCTTCTGCCGATAATCGGAACGGCCATAAATGCACCGACATCTGCCGACGGAAGCTCCTCATAAAGCCCTCGCCAACGAGGATCTAAACTTGGATCAGCGACACGGATAACTTGCTTTCGCTCTGCCGTCCAGCCGGTGAGCCCCTCACCAATATCATAAGACGCACGATTTATCTGTTTCTTTAACGCTCCGCGCGAAGCACGTAAAACTAATTTGTTGCTCACGCGATCTATCATAAAAAGAGAACAGTCCTCAAACTGAAGCGCCTCGGCGGCTACATCGAGAACTTTCTGCAAAATAGCCTGCGCATAAGTAAAACCATTAAGCTCCTTGCCTATTTGCACGAGAGCAGCCTCGCGCGCCCTGTGGCTCGCAAGCGCCATCGCGATCACCCCGAGATCTGCAAGCACCGATGCAAGCCGCTCATGCTCATCAGTAAACCAATCTCGCTGAGTGCTCTCAAGGCTCAACACGCCGCGTGTTCGACCGTTCGTGTCGACCAGCGGAACGGCAATCTCACTTTTTACATCATCAAATGAACAGATATAGTATGGGTCGTTGTCAACATCGCCGGAGTTGTAGGACTCGGCAGTCGCAGCGACATGGCTGGTGATTCCCCTGCCCGTCTCTTCAGAGACCTTTAAGCGTCCGAGGCGCTTTTCTTCACTCCAACCATCCCCTGCAGTATAACGAACATCAAGTTCGCCGCGGTCATGGTCGACGATTGCCAAAAAACCGCGTACGGCCTCACACCCGCGGACGGCCTCCTCCAGTATCATCCCAAGGACTTTACCGACAGATTCATTGGTGACAATTAGGCGGCTGATCTGAGCGACAACTTCCGGATCAGCGCCGGGACTTGATTTGCAGATTTTATTATCCATAATATCAATGCGCGCGGCACAAGTTGGAGCACCGACGCCCAACTGAAGTATAACAGACTGAATGGGCCAATTCAACTGCTTCTATCGAAGCGGCTTGGGGTGTGCTTATTCTGAGTTCGCGGTTTCATTGCGTGGTGTTGATAAGCCACTAGCTACGAAGTATAAATGCAGTCCACGGGCCGCAATAAGCGATCCTGCAACGCACAACACGATCAAGAGTGCGATTCTATAAAGCAGCCCTAACGCCGAATTGCCCAACTGCAGTGCTGCGCCCGATGCTGCGCCTGTTGCAACTTGCAAGCATGTCGTACTTGCCGTAAATAAGCGATATGCTACTACGGCGACTGTAACTAAAACTCCTATACCAACGAGAAAAACTAATATACCAAGCACCCGACCTACGGCACTGTTTCTAGACATTAATACCTCCAAGACCACTCCAACACTACTTCATCTTATACCCGCGCAGCAACGCTTCCTTCAGCGCACACAACAAAGAGATTGCAATATATATGTTTACCAGTTCAAAAACTCAACTAATGACCAGAAATATAAATCTTATACGCAAAATGGGCTGTGAGCATTTGACCACAAGAGCGCTAGGGTGGTATAATTCTGTAGGCGTGGGTCGGTAACTCAGTCGGTAGAGTATCGCCCTTTTAAGGCGAGAGTCATGGGTTCGAGTCCCATCCGACCTACCACGCTTATTTTTATTACAGAAGACTCGTGCTGAAATATCTTTCCGCCCTGTCCGGCAGCACTGTCACCACTCTACTTTGCGGTCCCAGTCTATCCGCAATTTGAATCGCAGACCACACATTCGCACCAGATGATGTCCCTACTAGCGCGCCTTGAAGCGACGCGAGAGAACGAGTCGTATTTATCGCATCATCATCTGTGACTGTGATAACTTCATCAATTAAATTTACGTCCAATACAGGCGGTATAAACCCATCACCTATGCCCTGAATGACATGAAATCCCGGTTCATGGCCCAAAAGAGCAGCAGAATTTTTCGGCTCTACAGCCGCAACAGCGATATTTGGATTCTTTTCTTTGAGAAATTTTGCCACACCTGTCAATGTGCCGCCGCTGCCCACACCAGCAACAAATGCGTCAATGCGACCATCCATCTGCTGCCATATCTCATTTGCCGTAGTGAGGTAGTGTATTTCAGGATTGCAGGGGTTAGTAAACTGCCCCACAAGAAACGAATTTTCAATTTCCGAATGAATGCTATTTGCTTTTTCGCAACAGCCGGCAATGCTATCTTTAGCAGGTGTCTCAATTAGCTGAGCGCCCAGCGCCAGTATTATTTTTTTGCGTTCCTCACTCATGTCGGAAGGCATGCAGATTATGCACTTATATCCCTTGAGCTGCGCAACAAATGCAACTGCTATGCCGGTATTGCCGCTGGTTGCCTCAACAATTGTCATGCCGGGCTTTAGCGCGCCGGTTTCTTCGGCACGTTCGATAATATACTTTGCGACTCTGTCCTTTACACTGCCTGCCGGGTTAAGAAACTCAGCTTTTGCAAAAACACAGCCTCCGGCAATATTCGATAGCCTGAGCATAGGCGTGTTGCCAACAAGATCAAGCACATTATCTACGCATACGAGTCGAGTATTATGCAATTGTATATCTCCCCATAATTTGCAATTTTTTGCTAATCTTCAGAGCTCTCTTCAAATGGAGCCAGTCGCGCGGCAAGATCCGGCGGCAAATCGGCATCCACACGCACGCCTTCCGGCAGGTAATCGATACTATCAACGCGCCCACGCTCATGGCATGCCGACACAAGATCACCCCTATCATGAGGCACTATCGCGCGAACATGCCGCATCAGCTTGGATACGGCTTTATGGATCAGCGTTTCAAGATATTGCTTACCCTCACCAGTCATCGCGGACATATAGCAGGCGTCTGGGGTTTGCGCAATAAGTCTTCGCAGTTCGTATTGGTCGCGAATTTTGTCGCACTTATTAAACACAGTGACAATCGGCTTATCTCTTATATCAAGCTTAGCAAGCACATCCGCAACTGCTGTCCGCTGTTCATCAACAAATTGGTGACTAGCGTCAACTACATGAATAAGAAAATCTGCGTCCGTTACCTCTTCAAGTGTCGCTCTAAAGGCCGCGACCAAATGATGCGGCAAATTGCGTATAAACCCGACCGTATCGGAAAGCACTATTGACGTGCCATCATCGAGATTGACCAGCCGCGTGGTGGGATCTAGCGTGGCAAATAGTCGCGAATGCACTTCGACATCTGATGTCGCCAATAAGTTTAGCAGTGTGGACTTGCCGGCACTTGTATAGCCGACCAACGCCGCACCGGGCACTAAAAGCCGTTTTCGGGCCTTGTTCTGCACAATGCGTCGTTTTACGACATTTTCAAGCTCATCTTTGAGCACGCTTATGCGTGAGCGAACACGTCTGCGGTCGGTTTCTAGTTTTGTCTCACCGGGGCCTCGCGTTGCGACACCGCCGGAGTGGCCTCCACCTACGCGAGACATTGCGATGCCTTTTCCGGTAAGCCTTGGCAAAAGATATTGGAGTTGTGCAAGCTCGACTTGAAGTTTGCCTTCGGCAGTTCGAGCACGCTGCGCAAATATGTCGAGTATAAGCTGAGTGCGATCAACAACGCGAACTGTGGTCTTATCTTCAATATTGCGCTGCTGAGTAGGAGAAAGATCGGCTCCAACGATAACTATATTCGCCTCGGAGTCCTGCACACGCACAAAAGCGTCCTCGGCATTACCTGAACCAATATAAAAACGCGGGTCGGGATGCTGGCGGCGGACATGCATTTCATCGACAATCACAACGCCCGCGGTTTGCGCAAGCAACCTAAGCTCCTCTGAGTTGGCATCGGACTCGCGATCGTCACGCCAGTCCGCCATCACAAGAAGCGCCCTATCCGCTTCGTCCACTTCAATGAGGCGCGGATTTTCCGTTATCCCCACCTGACCTTTTCACTTGCGCCAATTCGCTTAACTGCCTCGGCGACTCTCTCGCCATTTACGTCTCCCTGGACAGTCAGCGACATTCGCACGTAACCCTCGCCGCAATCGCCATAGCCATTGCCGGGAACTACAAGCACGCCAGTTTCACTTAAAAGCATCTTTGCAAAGTCGGCAGATGTGTAACCATTCGGCACTGGTACCCAAACATATAAAGTTGCTACCGGCCTGTTTACCGGACAGCCAAGCGCTTTTAGGCCATCGACGAGAATGTCGCGGCGCTTCTTATATAATTCCAGCGTCTGCTCATTGCGAATATTTTCCAATGCAAACGCAGCCGCAAGGTCAATTGCGGGAAACTGCCGCGAGTCTATGTTGGACTTGAGCTTATTGAGAGCTGAGATTAGATACTTGTTGCCCACTGCAAACCCAATCCGCCAACCGGTCATATTGAATGACTTTGAAAGTGAGTGCATTTCAATTACGACGTCTTTTGCACCCTCGACTTGAAGCATGCTCGGTGCATCATAATTGTCGTATGTAACTTCCGAATAGGCCAAATCACTGACTACGCCAATATCATAATCACGCGCGAATTGCACGACATCTCTATAGAAGCTCATAGGTGCGATTGCGCCCGTCGGATTGTTCGGGTAGTTTAGAAACATCAATTTCGCGGACTTTGCGGCATCAGCGGGAATTGCACTCAAATCCGGCAAAAAATTGTTGCTTTCGAGCAGCGGCATGCGCACGACTTCGCCACCGGCCATCAGCGTATTTACGCCATAAACCGTATAGCCTGGATCGGGCACCAGACTTACATCACCTTGATCGATCATTGCCCAACAAATGTGCGACAGGCCATCCTTGGAGCCTAAAAGCAGCATTGCCTCGCTATTCGGGTCAATATCGACGTCGAACCGTGTCTTATACCATTGCGCAACGGATTCGAGATAAGTCGGCCAACCGGCCTCAGACTCGTCATAGCGATGAGTCTCTGGATTATTTGCAGCCTCGCAAAGTTTGTCAACAATAGGCTGCGGCGTAGACTGATCGGGATCACCTATGCTGAGATTTATAAGATCAACGCCATCGGCGATTGCCTTTGCCTTGAGCCGCGCTATCTCCCCAAACAGATATGGGGGTATTTTTTCTAGTCGTTTGGATCTCTCCAAGTGCCTCTCCTTCGGGATATATCAGCTATAAATCATACATAAAAATGCAATTTATAGCTCACAGTTTGCAATAGATATTTACTGACCTATCCACTGTTTGTATTCAGCGGCGCCAACCTTGCCCTCAAAAACTTCCTCAGTCGGGCCGGTCATGTATAAGTGATTATCGCCGAGCCATTCGATATAAAGATCGCCGCCGCGCAGATGGACTGTAACTTTGCGCGAGATGCGCTCGGTTAACACGCCTGCAACTACAGAAGAACATGATCCACTGCCGCACGCAAGCGTTTCGCCAGTGCCACGCTCCCATGTGCGCTGCTTAATTTCCTTGGGATTAATAACCTGCGTAAACTCGACATTGGTACGCTGCGGAAAAACAGGGTGATTTTCTATCTGCGGCCCAATCTTCTTGACTGGATATTCATCGACGTTATCGACAAACGTAACGCAGTGTGGGTTGCCCATAGACACGCAAGTGACCTCGATCTTTTTGCCGTCCACTTTAATCGCCTCACCGATTACGCGGGTGTTATCACCCTTCATCGGGATTTCAGAACGCATCAGCCTCGGCTCACCCATATCTACACGAGCAGATCGAACTTTTCCGCCTGTTGTATCGAGTTTTATAATCTTAATGCCGCCAAGCGTTTCAACACTCACGACTGGATCGGTATGTAACTTGCGGTCATAAACATACTTACCAAACACGCGAACGCCATTTCCACACATCTCGGCTTCGGTTCCGTCCGGGTTCATCATTCGCATCTTAAAATTCGCATTGCGAGACGGCAACACCATTATGAAGCCATCGCAGCCGATACCTAGATGACGATCACAAGCATTGCGCGATAGCGACGGTAAATATTCTTCTGGAATCTGTTCTTTGATGCAGTCAACAACAACAAAGTCGTTACCTGCGCCGTGCATTTTTGTAAACTTCAACTCCGACTCACTCCTCCGATACTGGCTTTTCTGACTCATCAGACACGACAGATGCAGCATGCGATTGCATTTGTTCTTGCGGTCTTTCATCACGCTGCAGCGCGCCAATGATGGGTCGAGCCGGTACAACTGATGCCATCGCATGCTTATATACAAGCTGCGAAGGCTTGCCTGGGCTTTCAAGGACAACCGTGAAAGCATCAAAGCCGCGCACTAGCCCCTTGAGCTGGACACCGCTAACCAAATAGATCGTAACCGGAACATTCTCTTTACGAACCTGATTGAGGAACAGGTCTTGGAGGTTCATTGAAGTCTTGTTCATTTATGCAACTCTCCTTTGATAATACCTGACGCATCTTTTGCGGCCATATTGTCCAGGTTAATCCATTTGACTCGCTCATCAGCTCTGAACCATGTATACTGACGCTTCGCAAAACGCCTTGTGTTCATCTTGAGCAGGAAAACTGCATCCTCTTTGCAATATTGCCCATTGATATAGCCAGCAATTTCTTTATACCCCAACCCCTGCATAGAAGGCAGGTTGGGATCTATGCCCTTTTTTAATAGGTCGGCCACTTCATCTATGAGGCCGACCTCAATCATATCATCAACACGCTTATCTATACGTCTGTAAAGCGCTTCGCGGTTCATTGTCAAACCAAACCATTGGGCATTTTGATAACCCCTCGGGCGCTTTGCGTCATTTGCAAAGAGCTTCGACGCCGGAACTCCACTGATCTGGTATATCTCAATTGCACGTATAACTCGTTTTAGATTGTTTGGATGAATTCGCTCGGCGGAAGCGGGATCAACGAGTCGAAGTCGCTCGTGAACATACTCATTGCCAAACTCACGAGCATTTTCGGCGAGTTGAGCACGCAAGTTTTCATCTCGTCCAGGAATTTCCAAGTTCAGCCCATCCACTGCGGCACGAACGTAAAGCCCACTGCCTCCAACGATGACTACAGGTGGATTCCGATCCAACACATCTTCAATGGAACTGGCCGCGAGCTTTTGAAACTCGCCAACGCTAAACGGCTGCATTGGATCAGCCACATCTATTAGATGAAAATGCGCGCGTTTCTGTTCCTCGGAATTAGGCTTTGCCGTCCCGATGTCCATGCCGACATAGACGGCCATCGAATCAGCAGAGAGAATCTCACCGCCAATATCCGAGACAAGCTCAAGGGCCACCGCCGTCTTCCCTACAGCGGTGGGCCCTACAATTACTATCACTTCACAACTATTTTCCGCTCGCTCGTCCAATCGCTACAGTATATCACAGCACCAAAGATTAGTGAATAGTTCTTATGGCGGATGTGTGATAAGCCACCTTGACAGTCTGCCTTAGCAAAACCTATAATGTGTAAAGATGAATGATAGGGAGGTGAACCGTCCTGAGAATAAGAAAAAAAGAGCTAAACCGTGCAAAAAAGCGAGCCGAAGAGAGATATAAGGCGCGAATGAAAGCCGAACAGGGCACTGCCACCGGCGCAAAAAAGAAATAGCTTGTGCCATTTTTATCCTGACAAGTTCAGGATGACGCTGCCCCGCGTTCATGCATTATGAGCGCAATCTGTCTACGGAATTACGCCGACTGGGATCGAATTGAGTTCACTCGACCGATCTGCTAGTCGGCTTGTTTTTGTCTTTTCGTCGAACTCAATCCACACGCAATTGTCCACTGCGTCATGTATAGATTCGACATGCGTTATTAAGATTATCTGCTCAAAACGATTCTTGAGATTTTGCAATAGCGAGACCACATTGTCTCTGCGCGTATCATCGAGCGAACCGAACACTTCATCGAGCACTAGCAATGAAAATGACTGCCCTGCTCGATCCGCGATCATCTGAGATATAGCCAATCGGAGCGCCAGATTGACTATATCATCCTCACCGCCTGAAATGACGGGCTTTTCCTCGCCGTCGTCAACAATCACGGCTTTATAGGCATCGTCAATATTGAGCGTAGTGTAACGGCCGTCGGTCATCTCGGACAGCAATTCACCTGCGGCATCCTCCAACTCCGGTCGGATACGTGTATTGAGTTCCGCACGCAAAGCATCGAATGCCTTTGCAAGTGTGTCAAGATACAGACGTTCGGCGCGCTTTGCATTAAGATCCTCGATTCGGGCTTTATGCGAAGCATCTTCCTGCTCAATCTGGCTCAGTATTGCACCGGCAGTTTTGACCTCACCGCGCTGCTTTTCAAGCTCTAACAACGCATTGTTTAGTCGAACAGACGCAGACTCAAAATCGCGCGCAAGCTGCTCATGTTCCTGCTCAGAAAATGCCAACTCTGTAAGAGCAGACTCGGACACTGTAATTTCCAAGTTCCGCGCTTTTGTCTGTTCGTCGAGCACGGCGAGTTCCTCTGCAAGTTTGGGGAGACGGTCGATTTCGCCTTTTAATGCAGCCGCTCGCTCGCGCTCGGGCTGGAGATTTTCACGCAGTTGCTGAAGCTCACGGAACCGCTTCTCATCAAACCCGCCCGGCAACTTCGCCAATTCGTCCATGAGTGCTTTTAATTGACCGGATTTCTCATCAATTTGCTTGCGCGTGCTATCAAACTCGGCGACACGTGCATCGGCATTCGACTTTTCTTTGCGAAGCTGCTCAGTTTGCGTATTAAGGCTTGCGCATGTTTTTTCTAGCTCATTAAGAAGACTTTTGTCTTGTTCAAGCGCGGTTTTTTGTGCTCGCAAAGAAGCAATTTGCCCGGTGACATCATTTATTTGAAGATCGAAGTTCGCGAGCACAGTAGAAAGCTCATCGGAAAGCGGCCTTTCACAAGTTGGGCACTTGCCGTCCGCGCCAGCGCTCTCAATTTGCTTGCGCTTTGCCAATACTTGCCTTGACTGCACCTCTAAACCGGCAATTTGGGCATCCAGCGAATGTGCGCGCCCAATTCTTTCTTCACGACACGCGCGCAATTTGCTATCTGTCTCGCTCAACAGCGATTCGGCCGCTTGCAGGCCAGCTTGGGTGCGAATTTGGTTGTCTTTTGAATTTAAAAAAGATTTCTCCCGCGCTCGGAGGGTCTTCATGTCATTTTCAAGCGCAGAAATTTGTCCACTGAGTCGCTGTCGGTCGCCTTCAAAATGGGACAGTTCAGTCAAATGATTCAGTTCATCGGCTTGCTCGCGAAAGCTGCTCAACTTCGTTTTTAAAGCATCGAACTCGGCATGCTTTGTATTTAGC
>JAEWSK010000177.1 GCA_023398345.1 Armatimonadota bacterium
GCTCGGACATGATTCGTGAGTACAGCCTAGAACGTGCTGCCTCGCACCAGAGAGTAGGCGCAGGCGGCGAAGCCGGTCAAGACGAGCTTTCGCGCAGAGTGCTCGAAGTATTGCGCATGCACTTCAAACCGGAGTTTTTAAACCGAATCGATGAAATAATCGTGTTCAACGCGCTCAGCGAAGAAGATATAGCGAGAATCGTCGGAATCCAAGTGCGAATGCTTACTCAACGGCTGGCCGACAAGCATCTCGATCTGGAAGTTACTGCGGCGGCTGAAGCGTCTATCGCAAAGAAAGGCTTTGATCTTGTATATGGCGCACGGCCGTTGAAACGTGTTATCCAGCGTGAAATCCAAGATAAACTGGCGATGCTTCTATTGGAAGGCAAATTTAAAGAGGGCGATAAGATTATCGTAGATGCAGATAAAGACGGGACGATAACATTTGAACACGCAGGAGTTGCAGCGGCGATATAAAGTATATTTCAGTTAGACACATTGGCCGGGGACATACATGTTCCCGGCCAACTCAAATCGACTTTGCAAATTGGGGCCACTATTATCCATAGAGTGCCGATGTCGTGCTTGGTGCGCGCGCACGTGATATAATGATGCTGGCTGCAAGGCTGCATCCATAATGATACTTCTACTGACCGGCGCGAACTCCCTATTGCGCGATCAAGTTTTAGCGCCGAACGAGAGGAATCCAATGGCATATCCCGTGAACCGAATGAGGAGACTACGACGCACCGAGGCGCTTAGGCGAATGGTGCGCGAGGTGAGTGTGTCGGTCGACGACCTGATATACCCGATTTTTGTCACCCACGGGCTTGATGTGAAACTGCAAGTGCCGTCGATGCCGGATGTGTTTCACTACTCAGTTGATGCGCTCGTAAAAGAGGCAAGGGAGATTTGCGAGTTGGGCATACCGGCAGTGCTTTTGTTTGGACTGCCTGCGGCAAAAGACGAAGTCGGCTCCGAGGCGTATTCGCCTGACGGAATTGTGCAGCGAGCCGTTCGCACGCTAAAAAAGGCGTTGCCGGATTTAATTGTCATTACGGATGTGTGTCTGTGTGAATATACTTCGCATGGCCACTGCGGGATAGTGCGCAACGGCAATGTAGTAAATGATGAGACTCTCGACTATATCTCTCGCACAGCGCTTTCGCATGCCCAGGCGGGAGCCGACATCGTTGCGCCGTCGGATATGATGGACGGCCGCGTGCTCGCCATTAGAGAGACGCTCGACGATAACGATTACTCTGAAATTCCGATTATGTCCTATTCGGCTAAGTTCGCTTCGGCATTTTATGGGCCATTTAGAGATGCCGCAGGCTGTGCGCCTCAATTTGGGGATCGTTCGACGTATCAAATGGATCCACCAAACCGACGCGAAGCAATCAAAGAGATTGCTCTCGATATTGACGAGGGCGCGGACATCGTAATGGTAAAACCGGCGCTTTCATACTTGGATATAATCGCCGACGCGCGCGCCGCGTTCGATGTGCCGATTGCGGCCTACAATGTGTCAGGCGAGTATTGCATGGTAAAGGCGGCCGCCGAGTGTGGTGTTATCGACGAGCGCCGCATCGTTTCGGAGATACTAACATCCATCAAGCGCGCCGGAGCAGACATGATAATTTCATATCATGCGAAAGACTTTGCCACATGGCAAGATTAAGTTTGAATGCCATTTCAAAACACACTTTCCGGCTCGTGTCGAAACATTAATCCGCTACCCGCCGTAAAGTAATTTAAGATACTATTGCGGAGGATATCGTTTGCTCAAGGTAGACCGGCTGGTCAAATATTATAAGAAGACGCTTGCCGTCGATGATTTGACCTTTGATGTTGGAAACGGTGAAATTGTCGGGCTGCTCGGGCCGAATGGCGCGGGAAAAACCACTGTCCTGCGCTGCATCACCGGCATAGTTCAGATGACACAGGGCAAAGTCGAAGTCGACGGACTGGATTTGACCAAATCCGAAGAACAGGTCAAGCGACGCATTGCATTTGTGCCGGAAGTGCCGACTCCGTATGAGATGCTCACAGTCTGGGAGCATCTGCGATTCATCGCAATGGCCTATCAAACAATGGATTGCTTCAATGAGCGCGCAAATGAACTTATGCGCCGCTTTGATCTCTACGATAAGCGCAGCGATCTCGTTTTGAGCTTGTCCAAGGGTATGAAGCAAAAGCTCGCAATAGCATGCGCATTTGTTCACAATGCGACGACTGTGCTTTTAGACGAGCCGCTTATAGGAATCGACCCTAAAGGCGTCCGTGAGCTAAAAGACATGATCGCCGACGCAAAAGCGCTCGGTGGCTCGATTCTCATAAGCACCCATATGCTCGATACTGCCGAACACCTCTGCGATAGAATTATCATACTTCAGCATGGCCGGATACTGGCTGAAGGCAGCCTTGCGGAACTCCATGAGCGCGCAAAGATGGGCAAAGATGCTTCGCTGGAAGACGTGTTTTTTACTTTGACGAAAGAGACAAGTGAAATTGAAACCGCTACTCTATCTTGAGCTGATGCAGTTCGTCAATTCAATTAAGAACACTGTCCGCAGCCCCAAACGGCTGATTTTGGCGCTGATATTTGCCGCATGCTTTTTTTCTTGGGTTCTCAACACTGTGTTGTATATGTCGGGGGCGGCGCATCCCGATAGTCACGGCCTGGCCTCTGTGCTAAACGCGCCGCAGTATGCGCCTGTTATTAAAGCTGCAATATTTCTGCTGCTGTGCTTCGGCAGTTTGACGATTGTCTTTCAGGCATTTTCAAATGGCTCACTGGTGTTTTCTGTCGCGCACATCGACTTTTTGTTTCCCACTCCGATCT
>JAEWSK010000178.1 GCA_023398345.1 Armatimonadota bacterium
CATCTACATACTTCATGCCTACTGGAACTCTCACAGCAACAATAACATCAGATGCGCTGGCTTCGCTCGTGTTATTATATTCAACTGTTATTGTCACCATCTGCCCGGCAACTGCATTTGTAGCGGATGCCAATGTTTTTATGACAAGCTTCGGCGGACATTGGCGAATTTTACATGCAATATCCGACTGCAAATTTGCTATTTGCAAAACTAAGTTACCAGAAGAGCAGTTGGCATAGTCTACATTTGTTACAACGCCAGTGCTTGTATCCCACCATTCGACTTCATAGGCCCCATCTTTAAGGCCGGCAATTGTCACCGTGCCGAAAATCGCAGGAACACTCACACTATTCACTAAGTTCTTCCATGTATATGGCCTATTGTCAATCCACAGATGAGCACGATTATTGATTAAATCTTTCTGGCCCCAAGCGCGCATCATCTGCGAAGACGTTATCGCGCGAGCGTCTTGATAACTGCCATTAGAAATCGCGATGCCGGACATAAAAGATTGAAATGCCTTAAAGTAATGCCACAGGCTCTTTTTTTCTATATTATTTGTCCACCAATAGAGCATGTTCGGAGCGCTAGGGCAAACATGCGCCCATATCATCTTTTTAATCCATAGCCCATTGGTGTCGTCGATTAACTCTTGATTCTCTTCGTAATACACACATCCCTTGTATGGACTGCCAAAAATATTCGGGCCGCGTATTCCCGTTTCAGCCCATATTACGGGTTTTGATACTCGCGAAGCATAACTGTCGAGCAACACGCCGTATTTTTCAACAGCCAGAGCCGTGTCATAATCTATACGGTCGCATTCAAAACCGCCGTCAACAAACAAGTTCTTGCCGGTTGTCTCGTCAATAAACTCTACATCGTCAATCCAAAATGTGCACTGGTGATCCGGTGAACATGGAATCGATGGACGTATGTTTGCAGTGTTTGCCGACGAAGGTGGCACTATGCCTTTCTTTTCATACAATCGCCAGTCATATGTCCCCAAATCGGCAACTGCGCTCGTGCCGCCTACCCAATCGTTCTCGTGATATGCTTTCGACCAACCGACATCGACACCAGGCCTTATCCAAGCAAAACTCCCGCCGGCATTTGCAACGCTGTCGGCCTTGGCAAAATATCGAAGCGTATATGTATGTGCTGGATTTACACCCACATGGTACTCCGGGCAAATTGACACTTTCCCAGCGGTGCTTGCCCCAGCGTTTGCAATCAGTTTTAGCGACATTCGGCCCGAATGGTAAATGGCCGAGTCGAGATCAAGAGTCCCAGTTGTTTTGACAATGGGCAAGATCGCATCACTGGCCGATGCGCTTGTCGCAGGGTCATTCCACGCATAAATTCGAGGCCCATGGCTCCCGTTGCCTGCACCGATATATTCGTGCATATCGATATAATCGCATGACGATGTCTTCCAGAACTCCATCGGTATTGAATGCCAGAACGAAGTTGTGCACATTGCTTTATTCGGATCGACTAAATGCACGTAATCAGCTAACGCGTTTGCAGCGTTGTAGTGATTCGCATTAAACGGATCGCCTTCGTTGCAAAGCTCCCACGAGTGCAATGATGTATAACAGCCCCATCGAGCCGTCATATAGCGCCACCACGCCTTTTGCAACCAGCGCGATGGGTGGTCGGCCGAAGCGTAAAAATTACTGCTTGATCTCGACACAGTGCTGCCGTCAGCGCCGATACAGCACAGAGTATAGTCTTGACTTTCACTTATTACAGTTTTCAAGTAAACACTGTTTGCTTTGGCTGCCTCAAAAACGTGATCCACCTTCCATGCCTCAGCCAAATCAATATAGTTCTCAAAATCAAAATCGCCCTTGGAAAGGCACTCGGATGACCATGTCAAACCGCCGTCTTCACTATATTTAAGAGAAAAATCGTCAAAGTAGGCTGTACCGCCGGACCCGTTATGTTTGCAGCCGATTAGCACACGCCCGCTCGTTGTTGGGGTATATGTGAGACTGACAAGCGTCCAGTCTTGTGTTCCGTTGATCGGAGTTGTTTTCTGGGAGCCGATATACGCAACGATGCCAGTTGACGCGTCGCCAGAAACATCTTGAGCTCGAATATAGCCCTTTAGCAAATAAAGCCGCCCAGCATTCAAATAGACACTCTGATATGTATTGGAACTAGGATTGAGCAGCGCGCAGTATCGGTCGCCGGGTTTTGCTCCCCCAACATTCGACATCTTTAAAGAGAAGTTCCATTGGGGATTTTTACTTCCACCGCCAAACGGATTTTGCCACTCGCGATAGTTTATCCACCATCTTACAAGCTTGACTCCGTTGTTGCCATATGTGCCCAACAGCGAATCAGCCTCGTATGTCGTATGAAAATGCGCATTTATCCCGGGGCCGAGCAGCGCAGTGCCATCTGATAGCTCAAAGTAGCGTGGGTCTGTTGTGCTAACCCGGCAAAAGCCTGGAGTGCTGGAAGCTACACACTTGAAATGGTATGTGCTAGAATCAGCAGACTCTGATGTGCCGGTTGCGTCAGTCGCCCTTATCTTAAACTGCCAGTCGCCAGTTTGACGCGGCGAAAAACGAATTCGCCAGTGGGGCTTGCCAATCGGCATCTCAGTCTCGTTGCCATGTCCACCCATTTCGCCGTTAAGATGCCGCTCATAGTCCTGATAGTAAAATGCCGGCACGGTGATTGTTGTCGCCCAGTTGTCATTTGAAAACATAGCATCGACTGTAATGCCAGTTTTTGCGGGAATCGAAGTCGGAGGAGACGAATCATACGGCCAATAGGGATTGGTGGCAGTTGTTTTGACATCAAAGTCAATCGTAAACGGATCGTACTTTGCAGCAATTTCAGACGCGGCAGTTACGTTGGAGACAATGGGAGCGGCTGTGCATTTACATGCAAATGCCGCCAGGCAGACAAAAATAGCAATTAAACACGGAGAATAGGACTTTTGAGCAATAGCGTCTCTGCGAAAAAACGCCACTTCACCAACTCCTTATCGATTTTTGCAGTTCAGTCAAGGCAGCATATCCATCATTGCTCACTTTGCCTTGCAAACGCATAATACTGCGCTGAATCCATGTCTTGACCATCAGTCCCCGCACAAACGCACGCGCTTTGTGTGCAGATATATTCTTTCCCATAAACTGAAATTTACTTCTATATAGTTCTATAAGCATGCGCGACTGCATCTGTTTTGTGCTCTGCCCGCCATAATGAAGTATTGCAATTTCTGGATAGTGGCAAATGCGCCAGCCCGCCTTACGAATCCTGAAGCACCAATCGGTTTCCTCGCTATACATAAAATATCCCGGATCCATACCGCCAACCGACTCGATAACCTCTCGTCTGACCGTCATGCACTGCCCGCCGACCCATTTTGTGTCGAACTGGTTGTCCACTGACCTTTGAAAAAGGAGCTTTTGGGCCAATTCTCTTGCGCTATGTGGTATCAGTTCCCAAAAGAACGAGGGGTAATAGTCAAACCAGTTCCGCTGAATCGACATGTCTGAGTTTACACATCTGCATCCTGCCACACCAACACTGTCATTGTCATCAAGAAAGCGAACTATTGGCCCAATGTCTGAAAGCACTTTCGTGTCCGGGTTGAGGATCATAAAATGCCGCCCCGAAGATACTTCATAGGCTTTGTTATTGGCACGAGCAAACCCGACATTTTCGGCGCTCTCAACGAGAAGCACCTGAGGATACTTCTCATGCACCATGTCAATGCTGCCGTCAGATGAGGCGTTATCAACCACAATGACCTCAAAGTCGATGTCATGAGTGGTATTAAAAATAGATTCAAGGCACTCCTCTAGCAGTCCCTTGGTATTCCAGCTAACTATAGCTATCGAGAGATCCATCGGCCTCACCGTTACAAATTCGGACATGCGCAACTGTCAAGCCCCAAATAATCCATGAGTACACGGTAGTTGAAAAGGTCACAACTCCGCCGTTGTGATACGTGGGAATTATGTAGTCCCCAATAATTGCTGCACATACAATTGCCGCCATCTGTCCAGTTGACGCAAGTAGAATGTTTTTCGAAAAACCGTTAGGCAACTTGCGATAATTGACAACCATCCATCTAAATGCAACGCCAAGGAACATCAAAAGCAAAAACAGTCCCGGAATGCCCATTTCGGAAAGATGCTGAGAATATGTGCCATGTGCCGACGTGTAGGACGTGGTTCCCCACTCCTGTCCATAATGAAATGAGTTGTAGCTTCTATAATTGCCCAACCCTACTCCTAGAGGAAATGTAGTTGCATAGCGCCATGCGCCAGCCATCAGAGCGAAGCGATCATAGTCGCCTTCAGACTTAGATGTTTCAACCACATTTGATTGAATGAATGGCTTAGCAGCACAAAAGCACAAAGCAGCAATTAAGATACTTACTGCAAACACTTTTTTGCTTCTGACATAAAGCACGGTTCCAATGCAAGCAAACAGTGCAAGCCATCCGGACACCCATGTGATGCTCTTCACAAATACGAGTTCTATTGCGACAGCAATACTTAGCCCCGCAATAGAGCGGGCAACTAAACTGCGCCGATTATCAAGCAAAACAGCAAGCGCATATCCGGCAGGGAGTAAAAACAGCAATGAACCCCACATAGCCGCAATCGGTATAATGTTTCCCAGTAAGTTATTTAACGCATTGTAGATGCCAGCAGCAAAAACAGCATATGTTATATACTTCAGCCATTTCTTGTCTTTAATTGATGTAGCAAACATTAGAAATGAGCAAATGCTGAGTAGATGAAGCCCCAACTCTACAGCATTCACCATTGGATGCTGATATATACGATTCACATGGTAGTCCCAAAACAAAAATGAGATCACCACGTTCAGTAAGCAATAACACATATATAGGGTCAGCGGAACTGTAAACTCTCTGGGGAGACGATTTTTTGGCAGTAAACCACAAACATACTTGCCAAACCAAACCAACAGAAGAAAACAAAGCATCGCTTCGCTTACATACAATCCCTTACTTACGCCAGAACCTCCAGTAAGGCCTGGCGATTGCCCAAATGGCACGAATGCTACCAAGACGTATATCGCAAGCGCAGCCTCGAACTGCCACGAAACCACCACCGCAAGGAGCAAAAGTCCAATCGCAGCCACAATCCAATATATTTGCATTGCAGCCGCAAACAGACCAAGCAGTATCCCTCCTATAATAGCCAGTCCGAGGAATCTGCCTGCCAGCGCAACGCGCTCCGGAGTCCACTCGGTGTGATTCGGCACGCCAGTAATATCGCTTCTCAATGTTTATACTCCGGGTCGCTCGCCACTATTGCGCCAAGCTGTCGGCGGTTTCTGGCAAACAATCTCGCACCACGACCATCGCGAACAGTAATCCATGTCCGCAACCCACGAAAATCAAGAATCTTCGCCGGAGCAATTGCTTTAACTATCACTTCTCACCCCCGAAGCAACATCAGACGCACCGCTGACAGCCGACTCAACAACGTCGACAAAGTTCTCACCAATACTTGCCCAGCTATACTTAGCTTCTACGAGCGTGCGTCCGGCAACTCTCAGGCGCTCTGACAACTTCGGGTCCGTAATGAGTAGTCGAATTGCATTAGCAAAACTAACGGCATCATCGGCAATCAGCAAGTGCTCACCAGAAATTGCGTCGATTCCCTCTGCGCCCATAGAAGTCGCCACAACAGGGACTCCGGCAGCCATAGCCTCAAGAATCTTGAGTCTCGACCCGCCTCCCTCACGAAGCGGAACAACGCAAACACTGCTGCGCTTAAGAACATCTCTTATGTCATTCACGTAGCCGACCAGTTCCACTCCGTCACAATCACTGATGCCGCGCAGATCAACGCCTGTCGTTCTCCCAGTGACTTGCAGCCTCAGGT
>JAEWSK010000186.1 GCA_023398345.1 Armatimonadota bacterium
GTACGGAAGCGTGATAGCTGGTGGGGACACGGTCGCAAGCAATGCGGGAATTGTTATAAACATAACTCAGCTTGGCACGGTCGACGTTGACAAAGTCGCTCGGCGCGATGGAGCGAAACCCGGCGACGCGATTATTGTTACAAACACCATTGGCGACTCCCGCGCAGGGCTTGAACTGCTGCTTAAATTCGGCATCGACGAAGCTCGAAGGGCCAGTGAGCTATGCGTTGCGAGGCATCTACAGCCGGAACCAAGGATAATTGAGGCACAAGCAGCGGTCGCAACCGGCAAAGTTCACTCAATGATGGATCTCAGCGACGGGCTGGCCGCAGATCTTTGCAAGCTCTGCGAGTCGTCGAAAGTCGGCGCGAGGGTGATTTGCGATGCGCTGCCGACTTCGCAGGATTTGCATATCGCCGCGTCAAGGCTCGACTTTGACCCAGTCAAACTCGCGTCCGGCGGAGGCGAGGACTACGAGCTTTTGCTCACATGTGACCCAAAAGATGCGTCAAATATCGCGCGCGCAATCGCATCGACCGGCTCGGACGCCCGCGTAATTGGCGAGATAGTTGAAGACTCAAAAGTAACGCTCGTGATGCAGAACGGCAAAGAAGAACCTATCGGCGGAAGCTGGGAGCACTTCTAAAATGCCACATAGAATAACGATAAAAACAAACAGTGCAGACGAAACCATTGCAATAGGCGAAAGGCTCGGCAAGTTGCTTTCGCCGGGCAATGTTATTGCTCTATACGGCGATTTGGGCGCGGGCAAAACGACGCTAACGCGCGGCATTGCGGCCGGAATCGGGCTGGATGCCGATATTCACAGCCCAACTTTCACGCTCATACACGAGCACGCTGGGCGCATTCCAATTTACCATGTCGATTTATATCGTCTTTCAAGTGAGCAGGAGGTCGAAACGCTCGGCTTGGAGGAGTATATATATAGTGATGGCGTAACAATTATCGAGTGGGGTGACAGGATGAAGTCTATGCTGCCTGTCGAGCGGCTCGATATAACCCTGAAAATGACTGGCGATACCGAACGCCAACTGATATTCGAGACCAATTCTGAAAAGATTGAAAAGCTGATTGGAAACTTAAATGCTGACGATAGCCATTGACTCGTCACAAGAAATATGCACAATCGCGCTCGGGCGTGACTCGGCGATTGTAACAGAGTATGCATTCGCACACAAAATGAGTTTGCTGAGGCGAATGTTGCCCAATATAGAAAGCATGCTATCCGATGCCAAACTGGTAAGCAGCGACATTGACGGCGTAATAGTGTCGCTCGGCCCAGGTTCATTTACAGGGCTGCGCATCGGCGCAACTATAGCGAAATCGCTTGCATATGTGTTGGGAAAACCGATAGTCGGAATCGGCACACTGGACGCGATGGCGCTCGGCATTGCGCCAACCGAAAGCGATGCGCTAATTTGCCCTATGATATTTGCGCGCGCGGATGAAGCATATTGGTCACTTTTCGATTTTAAGGCAGATACGCAACTGAGCGACTATAACGTATCAACATTAGATTATATATTGGATGATCTGGCGGACAGAGGACGTCATATATATTTTTGCGGAACAGGCGCTCGACGAAACTGGGAAGCAATATCTGCTCGGATGGGCAATTTGGCCACACTTGCACCGGCGTGGAATGATTTTGCGCGCGGCGCGGCGTTAATTGAACTTGGCACAAAGCGGCTAATGGCAGGGCAGGATGACGACGCAATGAATCTCGCGCCGCTCTATATCCGCAAACCGACGCCGGTTATCAAGCTTGAAGCAGGAAAGCTATAATTCACAAAATAAAAAAAGCCCCTGCGCTTCTTAGCGCGGGGGCTTTTTTGCATGCTTGACGGCATTTAGCCGTTTTTGCTTTCAAAGTCTTTCATAAAATCAATCAGCGCATCAACTGCGGCTCTCGGCACAGCATTATATATGCTTGCGCGAATGCCTCCGACTGAACGATGGCCCTTTAGCCCGATCATTCCGGCTTTCTTTGCTTCGCTGATAAATTTCTCTTCGAGTTCCTCGCTGGGCAATCGCCAGACGACGTTCATAATTGACCTGTCTTCTTTTGCAACTGGGCTGCGCCAGAACTCGCTGGAGTCGATTGCAGAATATAGTGCATCGGCCTTCTGCTCATTGATCTTTTGAATCGCAGCGACACCGCCTAACGAATCCATCCAATCCGTCACGAGCTTCAGCAAATAAATACCCCAAGTATTAGGCGTATTGTAAAGGCTGCCGTTGTCCGCATGTGTCTTGTATTTCAACATAGTCGGCACGTTATCGGAAACGCGCTCTATAAGATCCTTGCGGATAATTACAAGGACCAAGCCGGACGGCCCGATGTTTTTTTGAGCGCCTGCATAGATCATGCCGAACTTGTTTACGTCAACTACTCGCGACATAATATCGCTGGACATATCAGCAATAAGCGGAGCCTCGGTATCGGGGAAACTCGAAAAACGAATGCCGCCGATGGTTTCATTTGAACATATATGAACGTACTCCGCGCCGGAGGTCAGATTCAGTTCGTCTGACTTTGGAGTTCGAATATAATTTTCTTCTTTACCGGACCATGCGACATTGACGCTTCCGCCGAGCTTGCCTTCTTTTATGGCCTTCGACGCCCAACTGCCAGTATCTATAT
>JAEWSK010000062.1 GCA_023398345.1 Armatimonadota bacterium
ATCGACGATCTTGTGCTCGGTCGGAAGAGAGCCGGGCGAGTGTTGCGGATGGTTGAGGAATGCCGCATAGACGATATTTCTAATCGCCTCACAATCTTTTGGTTCTTCAAGTCGCAAATATGCTTCAGACATTAGCTTCCGTCCTTACGCTCAAAAGTCTTTATAGTTCTACGTCCCAATTATACTTTGAAATCGACGCCAAATAGCCTGCACTTCTATAAACCTAAAAAGCAAACGTCCCGGGAAACTTGTCCGGGACGTGCTTTACACTTTAATGAAACTCGCCTTTTGAGTTGGCCGCTATATTGTTTGATTACTCCAGAGTATCGAGCGTTTTTAGACCAACAGATGCAGCGGCTTTTTCGATAACATCGAGATTTTCGCCTTTTACTACGAATACAGCTCGCTTGCCGCGTTCGAGAATACAGCCGTAGGCATCGGATATATTAAGCTCGGCTCCCTCCAGTGCTTCGGCAAGCACTCTAAGCCCACCGGGCTTGTCGGGAATCTCGATGATCGCAACTTGGTTGGACGCAACCGTCATACCGGCGTCGGAAAGCACTTTGCACGCGCGGTCGGGTTCGACAGTCAAGAGTTTGAAGACACCAAACTGCCCCTCGTCAGCAAGCTCCAAGGCCAATAAGTCGATGCCGGCATTACCAAGCAGTTCGGCAATCCTAGATAGCTTGCCGGGTTTATTTTCTACGAATACGCGCAGTTCTTTATACATGGCGTCCTCCAACAAAACTCAAAAAACAAGAGGCTTGCGCACTCTACACTACTATCTTATAAGACTAAACGCTTAACCTTCAGACTCTTCGTCATCGTCAATTGGGATCGTTTCGAGTGTTTCAGGGTCGGCTTTGTCCACAAAAACAATGCCGTCGAGGTGATCGATTTCGTGTTGAAAAACCCTCGCAAGCAGCCCCTGAGCTTTGATCTTTACTTTTTCGCCACTTTCGTCGATACCGATAACGACAACGCGCTCGGCGCGAGCAACGTCGCCCTGCAAACCTGGAATACTCAAACAACCCTCGGTTGCAATCTCTTCGCCACTGGATTTTAATATTTTGGGGTTAACCAGAGCATGCGGGCCTTCGCCTATATCGTAGACAAATATACGCTTGGATACACCGACTTGTGGCCCAGCAAGCCCATAGCCATGCGCTTCAACAAGAGTGACGCACATGCCTTCAATAAGATCTTTTATATCATCGTTAAAATCGCCGATCTCTTCGGCATTCGCGCGAAGAATCGGATCGCCGTATAAAACAATATCACTAATTCCCATAATTCAACTAATGCTCCCCGCACAGAACAAAACACCATATATATTATAACATCGACGTCGGGTCTACATCCACGGTCAGCTTTCTGCGCAGGCCCGAATTTGCGTCAAATACTGATTTGAGCAACACAATCATTGCGTTTCTATCAACACATCGAAGCAGCACATGCCACCTGTATTCACCCTTGAGCCTGGCAAGCACAGCCGGAGTCGGGCCAATAAGCTCGATTCCTTTGCGTAACGCCATAGGCTGCTTCTTTACTTCCGCGACCAATGCGTCAAGCATACCAACTGCCGCGCTGTCACTCTCGTTTTTTGATAACACGTTTACAAGCGTCGCAAATGGAGGATAGTTCAACTCGCGCCGAAACTCGACCTCTTGTTCATAAAATGCAACATAGTCATGGTCGACTGCGCTCTTAATAGCGTAATTTTCAGGATCCAGCGTCTGGATCACAACCTCACCGGGAGTCTCTCCCCTACCGGCTCGACCCGCCACCTGCGACACCAACTGAAATGTTCGCTCAGATGCGCGAAAATCCGGCATATTGAGAGATGTGTCCGCGCTGATGACCCCGACCAGCGTCACGTTTGGAAAGTCCAACCCCTTTGCAATCATCTGAGTGCCAACTAAAATGTCTGCTTCGCCGGATCGAAACGTATGCAATATGGCCGCATGCGAACCCTTGCGGGAAGTCGTATCTCTGTCCATTCGCAGAACGCGCGCATCGGGAAACGCCGCTTTTGTCTGCTCCTCGACTTTCTCCGTTCCTATACCAAATTTACGAATGCGCAATCCCCCGCACTTTGGACACACCTCCGGCGCACTCTCCTCATATCCGCAGTGGTGACAGCTAAGTTTGCGCGCCGCTGCATGCAATTTTAGCGACACGGCACAATTTGGGCATCGCGCAACGTAGCCGCAGTCGCGGCAAGTTAGAAATGTCGAATAGGCCCGACGGTTTTGGAGCAATATAATTTGCTCTCCACGAGACAGCCGATCACGAATGCCCTGCTCAAGCACCTCGCTGAAAATCGACATACGGCCCTTTGCGTACTCGTCGCGCAAATCGGCAATATGCACTGTCGGCATTGGTCGGTTTGCGATACGACTAGACATTGTTATCAATGATAAAAAGCCTTCGCGCGCCGCGCTGAAGCTCTCAACGCTCGGAGTTGCGCTGCCCAATACAAGCGCTGCACCCGATTGCTCGGCGCGGCAAATCGCAACATCACGACCGTTATACCTTGGCGAAATGTCCTGCTTATAGCTCGAATCGTGCTCCTCATCGACTATAACCAAACCCAAATTCTCGACCGGCGAAAATACCGCCGACCGCGCACCTAGCACGACTTTCGCCTCGCCCTCGCTGATCCGTGCCCACTCGTCGCACCGCTCACCCGCTGAAAGCGCGCTGTGCAGCACCGCCACCGCATCGCCCAATCGGCTCTTAAATATGTTCATTACCTGCGTTGTGAGCGCGATTTCGGGCAACAGCACAAGGCTTGTCTTGCCCAACTCAAGCGCTCGTTCGATGCAGCGCAGATAGACTTCGGTCTTTCCGCTGGCAGTCACGCCAAACAACAAATGCCCGCGATACTCGCCGGACTGCATAGACTGCGTAATTGACTCGACAGCGCGAGTCTGGTCCTCGCTTAATGTCACGCGCTTTTGATCTATCCGCGCAAATGCCGGATTGCGGCGAAAGACTATTCCGATATCCTCAAGCAGGCCCTTTTTTATAAGTCCGGCAATTGGAACGGAAGTCAAACCATGCCTTTGCATCAACTCAACAACGGACACATCGCGACCAAGCGAGGATATTACTTTTAGCGCGTCGGATTGCTTTTTTGTGATCTTCTCATCATTCGACAATTGCGCATTGGAAACAAGCCGCACCCCACGCAGCACTTTTGGTTTGCCGCCGGGCGGAATCAGTCGCCATATTCGCCTCACTGCGCCTTTTTTTTCAAGCTGACGAATGATCCGCATCACACTTGCGCGATCACCACCGAGTTCGTCTACAGTCGCTCCGCCGTCGATTGCCGCGATTTTATTTGCGAGCTCGGACTCAGCGGGGGTCAGCCTCTGCTCTGTAATGCATTCTCTGTGTTCAACACTTTCGACTCTACCTTCAACCTTGCAGTGCATAACCCCAGGCATCATTCCCGCGACTACGCGCGGCAG
>JAEWSK010000039.1 GCA_023398345.1 Armatimonadota bacterium
GCTAAAAAGGCGGGCATAAATGCGCTTTTTATCGAAGTGCGAAAGACTGCCGACGCATATTATCAGTCCGATATTGAGCCACTTGGCGACGGCGTGCCAAAGGGCTTCGATCCACTTGCATACACAATAAAAAAAGCGCATGCACAAGGAATACAAGTGCATGCCTGGGTTGTGGTCTATCGCGTATGGAAAGGGCCAAAACCCGGCCCCAAAGATCCAAATAATATTATAAATAAGCATCGGGATTGGGTGATGCTCAACAGAGATGGCGAGTCATGGACAGAAGAGGGAATGTACCTCGATCCGGGCGTGGCCGAAGCGCGTGAGTATATAGTGTCGGTCTTTGAAGACATCGCCAAGCGCTACAATGTCGATGGAATTCAATACGACTATGTCCGCTATTACGGTAGAAAATGGGGCTATTCAGAGAAAGCGCTTAAGCAATATTATGCCGACACGGGTGTGACTGCAAAGCCCGATCCGAATGACCCAAAATGGTTGCAGTGGAAACGCGATCAGGTAACGGCGCTCGTTAAGCTCTCTCATGATCGCATCAAGGCGGCCAATCCGAACATTGCAATATCTGCGTCGACAATCGTATGGGGCACAGCCTATGATGATTTTACAAAAACTTGTGCATATAATGACGTCTGCCAGGACTGGAAGCAATGGATGGAAGACGGCCTCGTAGATATAAATATTCCGATGAACTACAACCCGGAGACCTCTGACAGGGCGAAATCTTCGTTTAGAAAATGGACGGATAACTCAGGCAAGTGGTGTGGAAAGGGCGTTGTCTGCCAGGGACTCGATGCCAATAATCAGTCCGCTGAAAAGATGCTGACACAGATCAAATATTGTCGAAAATCAGGTCAACAGGGCTTTGTGCTGTTTGAGTTCAATGACGATAAGCAGCGCAAGTCGATATTGTCTGCGTTAGGTGCTGGACTTGGTCAGGCGCCAAAACTGGCTGTAAATGAGACATCGAACTATATGGCGGCGCGTCGAGTATATGATGAGGGTATTGAGCTTGCCGTCAATAATAAACTGGCCGAGGCTCAGGTAAAGTTTATGCAGGCGATTGAACTTGACGCCAATTGCGCGGACGCATATTTCAGGCTTGGGCGCTGTTATCTGAAGGAACAGAACCACTCAGCGGCGAAGACTATGTTTTCTAAGACGCTTGAAATTGACCCGTCACATGCAGCGGCAAAAAAAGAGTTGGAATCGCTCAAAGATAAATAGCTGCACACATAGGATTGCATATATAGTGAAAATAAAACTGTCGATTGTTGTCGGATTGGCATGCTGCCTTGCCGCGAGCTGCGCATGTGCAGATCAAGAGCTTCGCGGCGCATGGTTGAGCGCATGGGTTCAGGGCTACTATACTGCCGAACAGGTCGATGCGACCATTGCATCTGCAAAGAAAGCCGGCATCAACGCACTGTTTATTCAAGTGCGCAAGAATGCAGACGCCTATTATGACTCAAAGCTCGAACCGCGCGGGTCAGATATTGCGGCTGACTTCGATCCGCTGGCCTATGCCATTGCAAAGGGGCATGCTCAAGGCTTGCAGGTGCATGCGTGGGTAAATGCGTTTAGAGTGTGGACAGCCAAAACCCCGCCAACTGATTTGAACCATGTCGTTAATCTGCACCCTGACTGGATAAATAAAAATCGCGAAGGTGAAATCAGATCCAGCGAGGGCATATATCTCGACCCTGGCGTTCCGGCGGCTCGCGAGCATGTCGCCAAAGTGATTCTCGACATCGCGACTCGCTATGACGTGGACGGCGTTCAGTGGGACTACATCCGCTATCCTGCTCGCAACTGGGGCTACTCCGATGCGGCTCTGGCTAGATATTGCGCTGAGACTGGGGCAAAAGACAAGCCCGCAGTCGATGACGCAAAATGGCTGCAGTGGAAGCGCGATCAAGTGACCGAGCTTGTTAAAATTACATCCGAGCAAGTTCGTTCGATAAAGCCAAAGTTATTGCTTTCGGCATCGACTATCGCATGGGGAGCATGCCCTTCGGACTTTACGGGCACGGAAGCATATGCCGGTGTCTGCCAGGACTGGAAGACATGGATGGAGAAATGCTACATCGATGCAAATCTCCCTATGTGCTATAAAAAAGAGAGTTCTGAGAAATCAGCGAAGTCTTTACGCGAGTGGCTTGTAGGTCTTTCAAAGTGGTCGAGCGGCAAACCCGTATATGTCGGAATAGACGTTACCCAGAACGATGACGCCGGATTGCTTGCTCAGATAGAGGCTATTCGCGGATCCGGGCTGGGGGGTTATGTCTTGTTTCATTTCAATCAGTCGCAGAGAAGAGATTTACTTGCATCTGCCTTGGAATGTGCGTCGAAGCAGTGTGGAGTTGACTGATTTTTTATCGCGATAGCGCGAAAGTCAGAAATATAGAAAGTGATCCAAAGGAGGTTTGTGCAATGCCGAAGGTATTGGTTAGCGATAAGCTTGCAAAAGAGGGGATTGATATTCTTAAGCAAGTCGCTGAGGTCGATGTTAACACCGGCCTTTCAGAGGATGAGCTGTGTGGCATTATAGGTGACTATGATGCGTTAGTCGTCCGAAGCGGCACTCAAGTGACTGCAAAAGTCCTTGAAGCAGCTAAGAATTTAAAGATAGTAGGTCGAGCTGGAGTGGGGGTGGACAACGTTGACGTGCCCGTTGCTACGGTGCGCGGTGTGATTGTTGTTAACAGCCCCGGTGGAAACACTGTCGCCGCCGCGGAGCATACAGTTGCTATGCTGCTGGCGCTCTCGCGAAATATCCCGCAGGCGTATGAGTCGATGCATGCCAAGCAGTGGAACCGCAGCAAATACGTTGGCAACGAGGTTTATAAAAAGACCCTCGGTGTCCTTGGTCTCGGCAAAATCGGTCAGGAAGTGGCCAAACGCTGTCAGGCGTTTGGAATGAAAACTATAGCCTATGACCCGTTTATTTCAACCGAAGCTGCCAATGCAGTTGGGGTCGAGTTGGTCGATTTTGAAGAGTGCATCAAACGCAGCGATTATTTGACTTTGCACTTACCGAAAAACAAAGAAACACTTGGGCTGATTGGCACAGCGCAGTTCGATAAGATGAAAGACGGTGTGCGAATTGTCAACGTGGCGCGAGGCGGGATTATTCAAGATGCCGCTCTTATTGATGCCCTAAAGAGCGGCAAGGTCGCTGGTGCGGCTATTGACGTTTTTGAAACTGAGCCGCCGGATTTCTCAAATGAGCTTTTTGATTTGCCCAATGTTGTCACGACTCCGCACCTTGGAGCGTCAACCGAAGAGGCGCAGACCAACGTCGCCATTGATGTCGCCGAGCAGATCGCTGATGTATTTAGAGGAAAATCAGCCCGCGCGGCCGTGAATATGCCGTCGCTGTCGCCGGAAGTTTTAGCGGCAGTTCAGCCCTATTTGCCTTTAGCGCGCCGAATGGCGGCGCTTGCGGTTGGAACAATGGACGGTCGATGTTCGCGCATAGAAGTTAGGTTGCTGGGAGAACTTGCCAGTATAGAAAGCGGCCCAATTACGCCCGAGGTTCTCGTGGGCATGCTTAGTCCGATGGTCGGCGAAACAGTAAATAGCGTCAATGCGCCGCTAATAGCAAAATCACGCGGTATCGAAGTTGTGGAGAGCCGCAACTCCGATTTTGACGACTACTACGCGCTTCTTTCGATAAAAGTGAAGACCGACAAGGGCGAGTCTGATATATGCGGAACTCTGTTTGAAGGCAAAGAGATGCGCATAGTGCATATGGGCGGTTTTCCGATGGACTTTGTGCCGGAGGGCGTGGTGCTTTTAAGTGCGCATCGCGACACGCCCGGTATTATCGGCCACGTAGGCACGCTTCTCGGCAATGAGAACATAAATATTGCAAGCATGTATGTCGGACGGAACAAACCCGGCGAGCGCGCAGTTATGGTTGTGAGCGTAGATACCGAAGTGCCTGCCGATGTGATGGCAAAAATGGTCCAAATCCCAGGCATAGATAATGTGAAGCAAGTGCATCTATAGAGGTGCGTTTATCAACTGTTGCAACGATGCTTTTGCGCTTGCTTTTTGCGCTGAAGCATCGTTGCTATTTGTTTTTTGTTATGGCGCGGAAGGTTGTTGGTTAATGTCCAAAACTGATACGTCTGCTGTTCCCAATCGTGTGTTCTACTTTGGCGATTTGGCTAAAGGAAAGCAGAACAACTTCGATTTCCTCAGATTTTTAGCGGCCTCAATGGTCATATATTTTCATGCTTTTCCATTGACAGGTGCAAGCGTGTCGCGAGACCTGATGTTCAAACTCACCGGTGGTCAGATTAGTTCGGGCAATATGGCTGTCAAAGTCTTTTTTGTCATGAGCGGTTTTTTGATTGCGGCGAGTTATGATAGGTCTCAGAATCTTTTTAAGTTTGTCAGAGCACGGGCGCTACGAATTTTACCTGGGCTGGCTGCGGTTGTTCTTGTGGGAGCTATGATAGTTGGCCCATTAGTTACATCGCTGCCTTTGTCAGAGTATTTTTCAAGTCACGCTACTTATGCGTATTTGCTTAACATGACCACAAAAGGGCCTGATAGGCTGCCAGGTGTTTTTATGGACAATGCGTATGCTGGTGCCGTCAACGGGTCACTGTGGACACTTTTTTATGAGATGATCTGCTACTGTGTTGTGGCGTTTTTAGGCGTGACTCGCATGTTAAAAAAGCCGGTTGTGTTGTGCCTGCTGCTTATAGCACTGTTGGTTCCTGTGCTGCCCGTTATTCCTCATCAGAACTTTTTTACAGCACTTAAACCATTGCTTGCGGCATTTGCAGCAGGGATGTGCGCTTACATGTTCAGAAATGAAATACCGATAAAGTGGTATCTCGTTGTTGGGTCAGTGATTGCATTGATTATTGCGCGGATTTCTTTTCAGTTTCAGCCCGCTTTTTCTGTGTTTGGCGCATATTTAGTCCTATGTCTTGCTTTTAGTCAATCGATTCGCTTGTATAATTTTGCTAAGCGCGGCGATATGTCTTACGGCATATATATTTATGCGTTTCCAATTCAACAAAGCGTGACGCACTTCTTTGGTGGGACAATGAACGCCTACTTGAATATGCTGATATCATATCCCATCACTATTCTGTGTGCATTCATGTCGTGGAATTTTGTTGAAAAGCGCTTCTTGCGGCTAAAAAAGTAGAGACTCTGTTCGTCGTGCGTAGATAAAAAAACAAAGTGGAGAGTGTGCAATTTTCATTGCGCACCCTCCACTTTTTTGCGCGGGATTGCCCCGCGAGCCTTGAAGGATTGATGGCTATTTGCTCTTCTTCTCCCGTGCCATTTTCTCCTTCATCCTGGTGCTGCGCATTTCGCCGCCACGACGGCCGATTTCAGCGTAAAATTCCGATCCGCGTTCCTGTTTGACTGTCTCGCCACCTTTTTTACCGATCTCGCGATAGAACTGCGGCCCATATTTACGCTTAACAGCCTCGCCACCCTTGCGCCCAGCCTCCTTGGCCAGTGCTGGATTAGCGGCAAATCCGCCTTCACGGTCGTGCTCATGAGACCCTCGGTGGGCCTCGGCGATTTTTTTTGCGCCCACAGACCCAGGCTGAGGTCCGGGTTTATCGTCCGCCATGAGGTCACACCCCCTCCCAGAGATTGTGCCTAGCGCCTGTGTTACATTTCGTGACGCTAAGCTATGCCGGATTTGTCACAGATACCTGCGTATCTGGCAGTGAAATACCCATATCAACCGGCTAAGGAAACAGTATTGGGGTGTTCAAGCGTTATAG
>JAEWSK010000050.1 GCA_023398345.1 Armatimonadota bacterium
ATATTCTAATGATGCGAGAAGATGCGCTCGCCGGTAAATACCATTGACATGCCATGCTCGTTGCACGCTTGGATGCTGTCCCAGTCTCGCACAGATCCGCCCGGTTGGACTATGGCCTTAATACCGGCCTCGGCGGCGGCGTCTACGCTGTCGCGGAATGGGAAGAATGCGTCCGAACTCATCACAGCGCCTTCCAGGGTCTCGTCGCCCTCAAATCGCTCGCGAGCCTTTGCAATCGCCTGCTTGACAGCAGTTACGCGATCCTGCTGACCTGTTCCGACCGCAAGCGTTACGCCGTTCTTTGCAATAACAATGCCGTTGGAGCGCACGCTGAGATTGACATACCAGCTAAAGAGCAGGTCTTCCAACTCGCCTTGCGTGGGAGTTTTCTCAATGGCAAATTTGCCATGCTTGGCGTGTTCGGTAGTGGCGAGAATTAACCCGTCGACGTTCTTTACGTTTGTCAGCAGAGGCTCAGCAACGACGATTGTGCCATCGATAAGTGTTTTAATCGTGGGCAATGCCGGATCGCCGACCCACTTTGGCAAGCTCATGAGATTCGGGAGCCTGATGACCCTGATTTCTTTGTTCATCTTATAAGTAGCATGATCGTTAAAGATAGCGAGAGCTTCGTCGTCAATGTCCGGTGCGGCGACTACTTCGACGACCGAGGTCATTATCTGCTTGGCAGTCTCGGCGTCGACTTTTGTATTGAAAACGGCCGTACCTCCAAACGCAGCAATTGGGTCGGCGTCGCGCGCCCTAATGTATGTCGTTTTGAGGTCTTGGCTGCCTGACTGAACCGCGGCGCCGCTCGGGTTGAGATGCTTCATAACTGCACATGCAGGGCGCTCGAAGTATTTAACTATGTTTGCCCCGTGGTTGAGGTCGCCATAGTTCGTCTCAGAAAGTCCGGACTTGCCGGTTTTAAGCAGTTCCATGTCGCCGAACGGAAGTCCGGAGGAATCTTTCGGCCTATAGAAGCTCGCTCCCTGATGAGGGTTTGTGCCGTAGCGTAGATCCTCGACTTTTGTATACGTTGTCCCAAGTATTTCAACGTTGTCCGGGAATCCGCTTTCGGTGCGGGTGAAATATTTTGCGCGATAATCGGTGCTCAACTCTATCCTCCGTACTGCTGTTTTGCAATAATGCTCAATGACACGGTTATCAATTGCGGCAAAAGACCCGAAAATCCTTCTTAGGAAATGGCGGGCGATACATGAAAGCAGTGTCGTCTGTAAATATTGGTTACAAAAAGCATATTCGATTATGGAGTGTCGATATGCCATTCTTGGCGCGCTTTGACTTTAGCAAAATGAGATGCTACTGTGTTGTTGGCGTTATTGAGGCACTATTATGAAAAGTATAGGACTTATCGCGAGCTTAATATTGTTAATGGCAACTGGCGCATCGGCGGCGGATTTCGAGTGGCCTGCGCAGATGAACGTAGGTGGCTTTCAAATTACTGATATTCGCGGCACTGTAAGTCAGGACGGCTCAGGCACCGCCACAGGCACAATTCAATTGTCGAGCTTGGGTAATGCAAGCGTGCGACTTACGCGTTCGTCAAGCGGCGATGTAAAAGGCACGTCATCTATCGACACGCGAGGTGTGCGCGGCAGTTTTACCTTGTCCGATAGCGGTTTGCGAGGGCAGGGGACAGTGGATTGTTCGTCAAAGTCGATTTCAAATGCGTCGATTAACATAAGCCCGCGTGGAGAGGCGTCAGGCAGAGGCAAGCTCGATTTAGGTCGTTTGAGCGCATCTGTGGATTTCAATGTATCTAGTTCGGGCTGCAGTTTCAAGGGTGCGACGTCCGCCGGTGCGCGGGTTGATACCGCTATTGCCTCGTATAAGCTCGATGGAAATCTCTCCGTTCAAAGTGGAGGCGCGGGTATAACGGGGACAATGTCCGGCCGAGTCGAACGTACCAGCAAGGTTGCGAATCAAGTCACCTCGTTTAATATTTCCAACACGTCCGTGGACATTTCCAGCGGTCAGTGCACGGTGAACGTGGGTGGAGTAAGCGTCACATTTTCTCTGTTCTAGTCTGAATGGAACCTGCATCACCGGTGGGTCGTCCTACTTATCGTAGAGATAGAAGTGTGTCTCGATATATCAGTTTGGCACTAACCCCGCATTATCTCTTGCCTTGAGTGATTGACGGCTGTTTTGCCTGAGAGGTATAATCCGATTGTCGGGCGCAGCCCCGCATAGGTTTGGAGGAATACTAATGACAATTCGTCGCGCCGCATTGCTCGTTTGCCTTTTTGTAATGGCGTCGGGCACTGCATTTTGCGAAGACGCAACGATGGGCAGATATGGCCCCAAGCAAGCGGGTTTTACTGCAGATAAGCTTGAACCACCGCTTATGCTTACGTGGGAGTATACTGCGACCAAGTGTCATGGTAACTTGGCTGCTCCAGTCGTTGCCGACGGAGTGTGCTACTTTGCATGTGGGGATCGCATATATGCTTTGGATAAGGACACAGGCAATTTGCAGTGGAAATATCCGAAGGAAGTGGTTCTGACCGGAACCGTAAAAGCCACCCCCGCTGTTGCTGATGGCAGACTTTATTTTGGCACGGGTGATTGCAAGCTATATTGCTTGAATGCCGACACAGGTGGGTTTGAGTGGTTTTTTGAGACGCGTGGCGCAGTGAGATGTCCGCCATTCGTGGATGACGGCATTTTATACTTTGGTGCCGACGATAACTCAATTTATAACCTAGATGCCGCTACAGGTGACACGAGATGGCCTAGGCCTTTTGTTGCCCGTGACGATTTTGCAATAGGAATCGCAGCAGGATCCGGTATGATCGTCGGCTCGTGTATGGATGGCAATCTATATGGGGTCAATTCGAGCGGCAAACCGCGTTGGGTGTTTAGATTGCCCGGGGCCCCGGTGAAGTCTTCTCCGATTATGACTGATAATTTAACGATCATTGCGGTCGGCAGTACAATGTACGGCGTAGCTACTCGCAGTGGTCAGAACAAGTGGGTGGTCAAATTGCCGAGCGACATATCGGCGACACCTGCAACTGACGGCATGAATGTCTTTGTACCATGCCATGATAAAAAACTTTACTGCTACAACGTTGCCGGCCGACAGCCCGCACTTAGGTGGTCGGAGCCTGCCGACATCGGCGCTGTGTCATCGTCGAGTCCGACAGTTGCCAACCAGCTTGTGTATGTCACTGCTGCTCATGGCATCATTGCAGCTTATTCTGTGGCAGATGGAACGTTGAAGTGGCGATATGTAGTTACGCCGTCGCCTCAAACGAGTGCCGGTTCGACCTATGCCGACATATCATCTTCACCGGTAGTGTCGAATGGTTCGCTTTATGTTTTGACTGATGATGGCGTAGTTCACTGTTTTACAAAGACTGCTCCTGACACGACTCCGCCGGACTATTATTATTTGACCCCGGCAAACGGCACAAGAATATCAGGCTCACCTCCAATTAAAATGTCTGCGACGCTGTATGATATGGGCAGCGGGGTTGATTTTGGCAGCGCCACGATGTTGTTGGACGGTCAGTCTGTGGAGCTTACTACTGATTTTGACACCGGCACTGTCTCGTATACAACGCCTGTGGGCGACGAAAAGGGTGGAGCAGTCAAGCCGCTTAAAAATGGCGTGCATTTGATTGCTTTGACCGTCAAAGACTACGCCGGAAATCAACTGATCAAGGAATGGAACTTTACTGCGGATGACACAATGCCTCCGCCGCGACGAGTTACGAAGACAACGGGAAAGAGCACAAAAGATCCCGAACAGACAAATAAACGACCCACATGGCGGGATAGAAATTCTAATACCAATAATTCCAATGAGTCGAATAGTAATAACAGCAATCAGAGCAATCAGAACAATACTCCACCCAGCCCTCCCGGTGACTTTCCCGGTGGGCCTCCTGGTGGGCCGAGCAGTGGACCTCCCAGCGGACTGCCAGGCACGTAATTCTTGATAACACGTATGGATGAACGCGAACTAAGATATTGGCTTCGGTTGAGTCGAATAGAGCTTTCACCAAGGGCCGCCGCCGCTCTCATTGAACGGTTTGGTGGCCCTGAGGCCATATTTGACGCCTCCGAGAGGGAGTTGAAAAGCGTTGAGCAGATGACGGCAAAGGGCATCGCGAAGGTGCTTGCGCCGTCGCCTGCTGCGATAGATCGCGACTTAGCGCTTATTGACAAAGGCGGCATCAGCGTGATACCCATCTGCTCGCCTGATTATCCAGAAAGCCTTAAGCAGATATTCGATCCTCCTATAGTGCTTTATGTTAAGGGCGACTTTACCGATGCCGACAATTTGGCAATTGCAATTGTAGGCTCGCGCAGAGCGTCGGCTTACGGCAAGAGTGTTACGGAGCGAATCGCAAAAGATCTGGCGCGGCGCGGTATTACAATTGTGAGCGGAGGCGCACGCGGCATAGATACCACAGCGCACAAGAGCGCGCTGGAATCCGGCGGTAGGACTGTTGCGTTTCTCGGCTGTGGAATTGACGTCACTTATCCTCCCGAAAATAAAAATCTATTTGAGGCCATAGCCGCCAGCGGAGCCGTAGCCTCTGAGTTTCCACTTGGCGCAAACCCAGAACCGTGGCGATTCCCGCCTCGCAATCGACTCATCAGCGCAATGAGCAATGGTGTTCTTGTCTGTCAGTCGCCAAAGTCGTCGGGCGCGCTGATTACAGCTAGCTATGCAGCCGAACACGGCAAAGATATATATGCCGTGCCGGGCAATGTCGACGATGAGCGCAATAGTGGCTGTCATAAGCTAATTCAAGATGGCGCGCTGCTTGTTCAGAGCGCATCAGATATTTTACGTGAGCTTGGTTTTGATGAAGCAGACGAAGAATGTCCGCGCAGAACCGCGATGCCGGTCGAGTCGCTTAATGAGACGGAGCGCAAAATCGCTGTGCTGCTTTCACTGGAGCCGACTCCGGTGGATGAGATCATCGAAAAGACCGGCATGCCCGCGCCTATGGTGTCGGGGCTGTTGACTGTGCTGGAGATGAAAAATGTCGTCCGGCGCGTGCCGGGCAATTCATACGTGCGAGTGCTCTAGCGGTGTTTCCCGGCCTTCATTATAGACACTATCAGCCACACTCCAAATACAACTGCAACAATATATCCCAGCAAACCGAGAGTAGGCAGGCCGAACCAGCCCCCGTTGCTCTGTTTTGTCGAGACGATCAGCGACGATCCAATGATAGTCGCCGCTACTATCAATGCTATGGATATTCGATTTGCCGACCG
>JAEWSK010000052.1 GCA_023398345.1 Armatimonadota bacterium
GTGCGCAAGGTCTACGCAAATGCTATTGCTGCCAAGCCCAATATTAAAGTTACTGCCGATACAATATGCGGCTATCCGTCACCTGGTTCGTTTACCAGCAGCCAAGCATACTACTCAGATTTTCAGAACTGGCCTGCGTGGATGGACGAGGGCATTTTAGATATGAACATGCCCATGGACTACATAGATTGTGACGGCGCTTACGCCGCCCACTTCGATCCGTGGGTCTGCTATTCGGCAGCAAACTCCTATAACCGGCAAAATGCCGTGACTGTCGCCGAATATTCGACGGATTGTATGATAAGTCAGCTTGCCAGTACGCGCAGCTTGTCTTGCTCCGGTGTCACGCGAAGCTGCGCTGGCGCTAGTATTTATAATTACAGCGGACTGACCAGCGCTATGCGCAGCACAATAGCCGGCGTATGGTCGACGCCTGCCGCAATTCCGGCGATGCCATGGAAAACGTCTCCGACCGCTGGTCATATAAAGGGCAACGTCACGTTCGGCAACACCACATGGATCGATGGAGCGTCGATAGTGCTCACTGGGCCTGAGTCGCGGACAATGACTGCTGACGGAACCGGCTTTTATGCATTTATCGACCTTGCTCCCGGCACATACAACGTCAGTTGCACATCATCCGAATACGGCACCGTGTCCGGAAACTGCGTTGTCACGGCCGGATTAGTCAGCAGCCTCGATTTCAACTACGCTCCTTCATCGGTTAACATATCTAACATAGCAGTAAGCAACATTACTGCGTCGAGCGCAACAATTACATGGACTACGGATGCACCCGCATCAAGTAAAGTACTCTACGGAAAAGATAGCACTTGCTCATCTTCAACTGTAGAAGATACATCTCTGACGACTTCGCACAGTGTCACTTTGTCCGGATTGTCGTCACTTACGCCTTATTATTTCCACGTGTATTCGCTCAACCCTAGCGCACCGGTTGCCGTCTCCGATACCAGTGTGTTTGTTACTATTTTAGATAGGCCCGTTATTATTGTCGACAACTCTGATTCCAATGCAGTTTTTACCGGCATTTGGTACACCAACACATCTACGAGCGCCTACAATGGGAACTACAAAGTGTCGTATTTGAGCGGCGTGCAAAATGCAACATATACTCCAAACATCCCGCAAACCGGAAACTATGAGGTAAGCGAGTGCCATTATGCGGGCACGAACCGATGCACGGTTGCCCCGCATATTATAAACTACAACGGTGGCTCTACTACAGTAAATGTCAACCAGCAAATAAACGGCTCTACTGCGGGATCGATCTGCTGGAATTCGCTGGGCACGTATTCGTTTGCCGCAGGAACTTCCGCCAATGTTGTAATAACAAACCAAGGTGCATCCGGTGGAAGTGGTGCGCTAATAGCCGATGCGCTAAAGTTCACTTGCATATTGGAAACTAACGCGCCCAGCAATCCAACCGGTCTGACGTCTTCGAGCGTTGCCGACAACTATGTAAAATTGGCATGGACGGCATCAACTGATGACTCTGCTGTGGCTGGTTATCGTATTTCACGCGGCGGAACTATAATCGGCGCTTCAACTACAAACTCATTTACCGATTCAAATGTTAAGCCCAACACGCTCTATACGTATAGGGTGTCTGCCTACGATACGTCCGGCAACACATCATCTGAATCAACACCTTACACCCTCTATACGTATCCTATAAAGTGCACGCCGTCCACTGTGACGTGCAACAAAGCTCTGGGAGTGTGGCATTTGTCCGGCCCATTTGTCTTTACGGCTGTAAATGGTTGGGGCACAGGAGTCGCAAAACTCTACCGCTATGTGTGGGATACCAGCGCTACGCATACATGGACGGGCACAGAGACAACTTGGATGTCCGGCACGTTATCGCGATCCGCAGCATCGAGTGCCGATCCTTATTATTTGCATATACGCGCATACAATGCGAGCAATAATGCCGGTGCTCCAACAGACATCGGCCCGTTCTACGTGGATGGAACCGTGCCACCGACACCAGTTGTAACTGATGACGGTGCCTACACGACTTTGCGAACGGCAGTCAATGCCAGTTGGGTTGCCGACGACCCCGAGAGCACTACCGTAGCATATCAAATCGCCGTTGGCACAACATCCGGCGGCACAGATTTATTGGACTGGACTGACTGGTCTTCCAACAACGCCAGTGTCCCAGTATCGCCTCGGAGCTACGGTTCGTCGACATATGTGTCCGTAAAAGCAAAGAACGCTATCGGACAATGGAGCAGCATCGGGACATCCGACGGCATTACAATAGCAAATCCGGTAGAGTCGATCGTCGCTGCGAAAGCTTTGCCGGACGGTGGTATTATACTGATTGCCGGTAGAATTGTATCGGCTGTCTATGAAACATGCTTCTATGTGCAAGATCCGATAGTAAAATCGGGCATTCGCTGCGAAGGTGTCTGCCCATACGCTGTGGGAACAAGCGTTGATGTCGGCGGCGTGCTTTCAACGAATTCCGCCAAAGAGCGAGTGCTGGCAAATGCCGGCGTCACACAGTCGCTTTAGGCTGACACGATTAAAGCATAGGACGATAAAAGGCGAAGCGAACATGCTTCGCCTTTTTTGCTTATATTGCCAAGTGATATAATAATAACGATGGTCCAACCCAAACACACAAGTTTTTTGCGGATAATGCGCCATTGGCCGTTGTTGACGCTCGCTTTAATCGCGGCCAATGTGATTGTATACGTACTTACTTCGCGCGATTTCAGCTTGATCGGGTACCCGGCCAAAGTAAGCCCAATACACATCTACGGGCTGATCCCCTCGCACATTCGTATCGGCAAAATGATAACCTCGTGCTTTTTGCATGCCGGAATAGTCCATCTTCTTGTGAACATGGGCATGCTTTTTATATTTGGGCGCGATGTCGAGCGGGCTATGGGCAAAATCGAGTACGGAATGTTCTATATCGGCACGTGCCTGTCGAGTTCGCTTTTGCATGCGGCGGTTGTGCTGGCCGCTATGCCTGCGCCATATGCCGATCAACCCGTTGTAGGTGCGTCAGGCGCGGTGGCCGGCGTAGTGGCAATATACGCAGTGCGCTATCATCGCAGAGTATTTGATTTCTTTGGAGTTGCGATCCCATCATTGATTGTAATCCTTGCATGGCTGGCAATGCAGATGGCTCTTGGCTTGATCGGTCTATATCGCGACAACTTTTTGGGTTTTGGACTAAAGCAAGTGAGCTATTGGAGCCATTTGGGCGGATTTACGTTCGGCATGGTGACGGCTCTAATATCGAACATGGCCCTGCAAGGCGAGCGCGAGCATCTAATTGCAGAGGCAAAATGCAACTACGATGCCGGCAGCACACTTGAAGCCACCCATCGTTATGAGGCGCTGATAAAGTGTGACCCGGACAACGCAATGGCACATGCCGAGTTGGGCAGGCTGTGGGCCATACTTGAAGAAGAGGATCAATCACTGCCATACTATATGATGGCAATCGAACTCTATCTACTTCAAGGCAAAGAACACGAGGCACTGATAAGAGCCGATGAGATGAAGCGCTTCTGGCCGGGGGCAACTATCCCAGCCGAGACGCGGTTTAGGTTTGCATCGTATCTTGAAGAATCGGGCCGCACCGAGCGCGCAATTCATGCATTTCGCAAACTGGCCGAAGACATACCCGATAGCGTTGAAGCAGAAATGGCAATTTTAAAGGTCGGCCAGCTCCAGCTCAGCTTTAGACACGACTCTGCCGGGGCAATGTCCACCCTTGAAAGCTTTCTGATAAAATACCCCCACTCCGAATGGCGTCGCTTTGCCGAAGAAATCTTAGCCCGCGCGACTTCTCCCGCTCGTGTCAAAAATGAGTCGGGAGAAGCCGTCTAAATTTGCGCTTAACCTGACTTTTGGCCGCCTACAACAAGCTCTTTGACCCTAATATGCGGGCCGCCGTTATCGACGTACATACCCTGTCCATCTTTTCCGCATGTTCCGGGCATATTCATCTCGAAATCGTTTGAGATTGCATCGATGTTTTTAAGCGTTTCAAGGGTCATCCCTGCGACCGACACGTCTCTAAGGTGTTCAGCAAGCTCCCCATTGCGAATCATTATGGCCTCTGCTGCATGGCATGTGTACTGCCCACGCTCACAAAAGACATAGCCGTATTCTCCGCCTCTTAAATATATGCCAAGGTCGATGCCTTTTACGAGGTCATCGAATGTCGATGTGCCGGGTTCGATAAAAGTGTTACTCATACGGACAATGGGCCGACAGTCATAGCCCTGAGCGCGTGCGCTGCCATTGGGCTTTACTCCCATTTTTGCTGCCGTTTCAAGGCTGTGCATATAGCCTCTCAGGATGCCCTTTTCGATGATTACCCGCCGCGTGCCGGGTGTGCCTTCAGAGTCGAAATCAAACGTCCCCCACTTGCCGGGATAAGTCGAATCGTCAATAATCGTGACCAGTTCCGACGCTATCTTTTCGCCGATTTTTTCTGCGATAATCGACCCGCCGCTGAGCACATGATCCGCCTCGGCGTTATGACCGATTGCCTCGTGGGTAAGCAATCCAGTTACCGACGGGTGAAATATCACAGGGAACTTGCCCGCGGGCGGCGGCGCGGCAGTTAAGAGCGCCAACACGAGATTTGCACTCCTTATCGTAAACTGCTCTGGCGTGACCCGCTCAATTAGCTCGAACCCTATCGGCTCACCGACGCGATTGCTCGCCTTTTGGAGTATGCTCCCATCTTTTGCAACTATGTTTGCATGCACTATCGTTCGTATAGATTCTTTATGGACAAACGTGCCTTGCGTATTGCAAATAGTCTCTTTGTCTACTTTGTCGATGTAGCTAATGACTGAATTTGCGAGCTTATCGCCGACAATCTTAATTGCCGCCTGCTCATATCCTTCGAGGGCCGCCATTTTTCGTTCGACGCTCACCGAGCGCGGATCGATTTGCACATGTGCAATCGACTCGCACTCAATAGGCTCTATTTGCGACACGCAGCCGGGTTCCGCACGCATCGATGACGCTTTTGCCATCGACAGCGCAGCCTCGAGCGCATCAAATGCCGAGTCCCTATCAAAATTCGACAGAGAGGCAAATCCCCAAGCGCAGTCTCTTAAAACGCGAATGCCGAGTCCTTGTGATGTTCCCGAATGCAGTTTGTCCGCACGACCGTCCTGTCTAGCGATGGAAGTGCTTTCGTTTTCAAATATGCGCGCATCGGCAAATTCCGCACCGCTCGCTTTTGCCTTATCGCATATAGATCGTAGAAGGTCTTTCATATTATGATTACCTCTTACAGTAAGTAGTCTAAATAGTGTTTGTTCGGCAAGGCCCCCTCTTCCTTCTCAATTACCCCAACACTGCAGCAATTAGACCCGCAGCGCATGTCAAATTCACGGAGTTTACTCCGAGGGCTTTGCCCCAATCCCCACCAGAGACTCTGTCTCTGGACTCTGCAAGGAAACTCAGTTTCCTTGACCTTCAAATTCTTAAAATTTAGCCCCCATATGGGGGCTAAATTTTAAGCGTATGGGGTCTGGGGGCTGCGTCCCCAGCGGGGTTAAGGGGC
>JAEWSK010000074.1 GCA_023398345.1 Armatimonadota bacterium
CGCAAGCAGAGGTTCATACGGGGCTAAACTTTAAGAAATTGAAGTTTAAGTAACTTGCAGAGTCAGAGTAAAAGTCTACGTTGGGGCTTGAGGTGAATACGCAGAACAATATCCATAAATAAAAAAAGCGCATGGTATTTGGTTAAATACCATGCGCTGTGCGTTCAAAAATTACCAGGAGCGATATGAGGAGTTATTGTAGCCGCTTCGATTTGAGCCATAACTGCTGTATCCGCTGCCATAGCTGCTGTTGCCATATCCTCGATTGTAGCCGGAACTGCCGTATCCACTACCGTATCCGCCACCATAGCTCCCGTAGCCACTGCCGTATCCACTTCCGTAGCTGCTCCCATAGCTACTGCCATATCCGCCGCCGTAGCTTCCGTATCCGCCACCATATCCACTGCCGTACCCGCCATAGCCGCTGGTATTATTATTGCCTCTCAAAATAGCCAGTATCTCGCTTGCGCTGCAGTTGCTGAGCGGCACTTTCTCTATTCTGATTTCGCTTGCGACAGGTTCTTCTACCGCAGGCGTCTCCGGCAATGCGTTAGTTGCACTTGTTGACATAAGCTGAGTTGTGTCGGGCCGCATACTGATAATATATACGCCGCCGTCTTGACGGAAAACCAGCCCGGACGATTTCGTCAAGCTCCTCAGCGCTGCGTCAAAGGACACGTCTTTAATCGACAGCGCCGATATTGTGCCCGTGACATTGGCATCTATCGCATAATTTTTGCCGGTTCCTCTAAACAGCGCTTCAATAGCCGACTTTACATCTGTATCCTTGAGCTCAATGTTCACGTTTGGGCTGGGTTGTGCGGTTTGAGCCGCAAATACAGGTGCTGCGATGCCGATAGACAGCACGGCGCATACAATTGCAATACACAACGAAACAAACTGCCTTTCTCTCATCGTAAAAACCTCCTCCATCCATCTTTTTGCCCATTTGTTATTTGTGCTAGACTTCTATACCCATCAGTTTAAAAGGATAATCGGCCACACGGGTAGAACCCAATCGGGTATACTAAGCCATTATTGCGCGCGGAGGAAGAACCCATGCGACTCTTTACAATTGTAATTGCGCTTTGCTTTGGGCTGTGTATCGCGGGGGCATATGCTCAGGCTTCGGCTGATTCCTCGACCTGGGGAGCGGTTGCTAAAGGAGCTTGGGGGACCATTTGGACCTCAAGCCCACTTGCTAAAATTATGCAAGATGCGCCTGTTCCCACCGATATGGTCAAGGGCGTCAGACTCTATGCCGCCGGCAACGAATACGAGCCCTTTCAATTAGTTTTGACGTCAAAAAAGCCATTAAGTAACATAAAAGTTGTCCCTCACAAGCTTTTGGGTGCAAAAAACGCCAAAATTGAGGCGTGGAATATATCCGTAAAGAATGTCGAATATGTCAACTGTGTCGAACCGACTAGCGATGATGTCAAACCAGGCGTCTACCCCGATCCACTGCCGAATCACACACCTTTTACAGCTCATCTGGGATCCAACAAAGTCGTATGGATAACAGTCTACGTCCCGTCCAATACTCCCGCGGGCGACTATAAGGGCACAATCGACATAATCGCAAACGGCATGGGCAAGGTTGCTGTGCCTATAAGTATGCGCGTCTGGAAATTCGCGCTGCCGTCGGTCAGCAAATTGCGGACTGCCTACGGCAATAACATGTCAGGGCCCTTTACATATAGTAATGCTATTACTACCGAACAGCGTCGAAAGATCGTCGATCTCTACAATCTAAACTTTTTCAAGCACCGAGTCTCGCCGACTTCGCCTTATACTGGCTATGACATAGGCATCAGTGCGCAGGACGGCACGGTGAAACTTGATTTTTCTGATTTCGACAAAGCGATCCAAAAGTACTTCCCACTTTTTAATAGTTTTATGCTGCCGCGTTTTCAAATGGCTGACAACTTGGATTTCGAGGGCGGCGACGCCGACAGAATGAAGATTGACTATATGCGTCAGGTCGCCGAACACCTTGTTGACAAGGGCGTATTGAGCAAGGGCTATGACTATATAACAGATGAGCCCGAGCCGGAAAATTACGACGAAGTCATCGAAGCAGCCAAGCTTGTTCGCATGGCCGACCAGCGTATAAAAATACTTCTCACCGAACGTATTGAAAATAAGCTGATAGGTTCGGTGGACATCTGGGTTCCGATTGCGCATGAGTATGACGAAAAACTAGCAAAGCAGCGTCAAGCCGCTGGCGAGCAGGTTTGGTGGTATCTATGCACTGAGCCGAAGCACCCCTGGCCGGGCTATTTTATCGATTACCCTGCGATAGATCTGAGAATGTGGCACTGGATGACATGGCGCTATGGCCTTAATGGAATTCTCTACTGGGATACTTGTTACTGGCAGGACAATCCCTGGGAAAAGCCTATGAGTCAACCGGAGAGCCGCAATCGCAATTGGGGAAACGGCGACGGCCACTTGCTGTATCCGGCTACCAAAAAACCATTTAAGTCGTTCGTTGCCAAGGGGCCTGTAGACTCGATCCGCTGGGAGACGATTCGCGAAGGTATCGAAGATTGGGACTACTTCCGAATTCTTAAAGATAAAATCGATGCTACTCCCGCTTCCAAGCGCGCCACAGCCGAATATAAGGCCGCAAAGAGCGCGCTTACTCAAGTTAATGACTGCATAAAGTCCTGCACGGATTACTGCAAGGATCCAAATAAAGTGGCGTCAATTCGCATTTCAGTCGCAAAAGCGATTGAGAACATGAAATAGCATTTTTTTCTTGGGGCAGGGCAGGGGATGGGCTATCCCAAGAACATATAATTTATTTTGCCAAATGGAGGAGCGCATGAAAGTAGTTGAAATAGCATTTGTAGGCTATCCCGTCACTGATTTGAAACGAGCGCGTCGGTTTTACGAGGGCACACTGGGACTGGTGCAAACCCATGTGTTTGGCGATCCAGAAGAAAAAGCATGGATCGAATATGACATAGGGCCGGGCACGTTGGCCATAGCCAACTTTACTCCCGACTGGCTGCCATCTCCTCATGGCGGCGCGGCGGCGCTGGAAGTGGAAGATTTCGAAGCGGCGATGGAGTGCATCAAGCAAGATGGTGTGCCGATTATAAGCGGCCCGAGTGAAAGTCCAGTGTGCAATATGGTGATTGTCTCTGACCCGGACGGCAACTCACTGGTCATTCACAAGCGCAAAGCCTAAGTGTTTTTTGCGGCGTTAATGAGCATGCGCATTTTGGGAATCTGAGTAAGGAAGCCTTTGTAGCAAAAAACTAGGCTACTCTGACTACGTCTCGCCCCAAGATGCGTTCGATCTCGGTGACGAATCGAGTGCTGGCCTCTACCTTATATTGCGTTGCAACTTTTTGGCGATTGCCGCAGTGTTGCATCCAGAAGTAGACCGGGCTGGGGCCGGGGTTGGCCTCCAGCAGTCCGCGCAGCACATCAAGCTTGGCTGATGGGATGCCGTTTATTTTTATATGAACAGTGCGCGAGCTGTTGCCGTTTGCATTGCCGTTGGCGAGCTTTATCGGCGTCACGGATTCGCCTAAAATCTCAACTTCAACTGTTGTGTTGTCCCCGTCGTCTGCGGCGATTCGCTCGCGATGGCTGGCCTTGCCTTTGACGAGCACGACTTTGTCCTTAACAATTTGTTCGGCGCACGTTTTGAACGAGTTGGGAAAGAACGTGATTGCGATTGTGCCGTAGAGGTCTTCGAGTTTAATAAATGCCATTTTATCGTTGCGGCGGGTGATTCGATAGCGCACATCGGTTATGATTCCGCCGATAACGCACTCGGCCCCATCTTCAAGGTCGCGAATTTCAGATGCCTTCGTGGTGCAGCGTTTTGCGAGCAAATCGCGAATGTTTTCCAGCGGGTGGCCGGACAAATATAGGCCCACGAGGTTTTTTTCCGTCGCCAAAATCTCATCGCGGCTGAAATCGCCTATATGGTTGTATCTGCTGAAGTCTATTGATGATGAAATTGCGGCAGTGTCGCCGCCGAACAGGTCAGCCTGCCCAGCTTTTTGATTGCGAAGCTTTGTTGCAGCCGTGCTCATTGCGTCCGGCAGCATCTCCATTAGTTGTGCTCTGTTAGGGCAGACCGACGAAAACGCCCCGACCTTAATCAAGCACTCTATCGCGCTTCGATTTATGCCTACGAAGTCTTGAACTCTCTCGCAAAAATCAAATAAATTCGTAAATGGCCCGCCTGCGTTTCGCGCGGCTACCATTCCTTCGATAACCGACCGTCCGCAGCCCTTAATTGCGCTCAGTCCAAATCGAATCGCGCCGTCCTCTACCTCAAATTCGACTCCACTTGCGTTCACATCCGGCAGAAGCACTTTAATATTCATCGTGCGGCAGTCGTCGATATATGCCGCGAGTTTGTCTTTGTCGTCCATGTTCGCCGACAGCAGTGCCGCGTAGTATTCGACCGGATAATTGGCCTTCATATAGGCCGTGCGGTAGGCCACGAATGCGTAGCAGACCGCATGAGCTTTGTTAAATGCGTATCCGGCGAACGGTTCGATTTGCTCGTAGATCTTGATAGCGATTCTATCGGGAACGCCGTTTGCCTTGGCGCCTTCTAAGAATTTCTCGCGCTGCTTGTCCATTGTCGCTCTGTTCTTAGAGGACATGGCCTTACGCAGCACGTCCGCCTGACCAAGCGAAAACCCGCCAATTGCCTGCGCTATGCGAAGCACCTGCTCCTGATAGCAAATTACGCCGTATGTTTCCTTTAGAATAGGCTCAAGGGACGAGTGCAGATAAGTTATAGGCTCCTGGCCGAATTTTGATCGAATGAACTTGGGTATAAACGCCATCGGCCCCGGTCTATATAGCGCGACGATAGCGGCGAGTTCGCGCACTGTGTTCGGCTTAAGCTCGATAACATTGCGCCGCATGCCTGCGCCTTCGAGTTGGAACACGCCGTTTGTGTCGCCTCTGGCCAGCATTTCAAATACTTTTGCATCGTCGAGCGGGACATGCAATATGTCGATGTCGATTCCCTTGTGTTGCTTGACGTTGCGAATTGCGTTGGCAAGTATTGTAAGGTTTGCCAGGCCCAAGAAGTCCATCTTGAGCAGGCCGACTTTTTCAATGTCGTATTTGCCCATCTGTGCGACGAACTCGCCCTTGCCGCCCTGCTGAACCGGCACATGGTCGGTCAATGGATCGTCCGAGATCAACACTCCCGCCGCATGCACCCCGACATTGCGATTTAGCCCTTCGAGCCGTCGAGCGGTATCTATTAAGCGTTTTACATCGCGATTTTTGTCGTAAGCCGACTTTAGATCGGGGTTTTCTTCCATTGCGCGGTCAATGGTTATGCCAACCGGCATTGTCGGGATCATTTTGCAAACGTGGTCGACGTCGGCAATTTCCATTCCGAGCACGCGGCCGCAGTCCCTAACTGCCGCGCGCGCCTTTAGGCTGCCGAATGTTGCAATTTGACCGACGCGCTCCCGACCGTATTTTTGACAAACGTATTGGATCAATTCGTCGCGGCGGTCGTCCTGAATATCAATATCGACGTCCGGCATGCTGATGCGTTCGGGGTTTAGAAATCGCTCGAACGCCAGGCCGTATTCTATTGGATCGACGTCGGTAATGCCCAGTCCGTAGCAGACGATGCTCGCGGCAGCCGACCCTCTAATTCCCGTATAAATGCCGCGGCTTCGCGCAAAATCCGTAAAGTCGCGCACTATAAGCATATAAAGTGGGTAGCCGCAGTCGTTATAGACCTTGCATTCGTAGTCAAACTGCTTCTTGTAATCTTCGGGAACTTCGCCGCCCATTCGCTGCTTGAGGCCTTCGAATGCCTGCTGATACATGTAATCGCCGGGCGCGATGTCTTTTGGCACACCTGGGTCGGGGAGCTTTAGCCTGCCAAAGTCGAACTCGACATTGCAGCGGTCGGCAATTTCTACCGTGTTCGCCAGTGCCTCCGGCACATGCGAAAATAATCGCGCCATTTGATCGGGGGTCTTGAAATAAAACTCCTGAGTTCCGAACCGCAGGCGCTTGGGGTCATCAAGTGTAGAGTTTGTCTGTATGCATAGCAGGACGTCATGGGCTTCGGCGTCCTTTGCGTTTAAATAGTGAATATCATTTGTGGCAACGAGCTTGATGCCGCTATCTTTAGATAATTTAATCAGGGCTTCGTTGACGGGCTGCTGCTCTGCGATGCCGTGATCCATTATTTCAAGATATAGATTTTCTTTTCCAAAAATATCAATGTAGTCGCCAAGCGACTGTTCGGCCAGTTTGATTTCGCCTCTACCCAGATGCGTGGGAATTTCACCGGCCAGACATGCCGTAAGCGCGATGAGGTCGTCGCTGTATTGAGCCAGCAGTTCTTTATCTACGCGCGGCTTGTAGTAAAAACCCTCGGAAAATGCCGTGCTCACCAGCTTAATTAAATTTTTATATCCCGCCACGCTCTTTGCCAGCAGGACAAGGTGATATATTTCTTTATCGAGGCGTGGGTCGCGGCGCGTGCGGGACTCCGACGCGACATATACCTCGCATCCGAGTATCGGTTTGATGCCGGCCTCCCTCGCTGCGGAATAAAAGCCGAGGTTGCCGTACATTACGCCGTGGTCGGTTATTGCCAGAGACGGCATATCGCACTCGACGGCTTTCTTTACGAGATCCGCAACGCGGCTCGCACCGTCGAGAACGCTGAATTCAGTGTGTGTGTGTAGATGAATGAAAGGTGTGCTCATTACTGTGGAAACCTGGCTTATTCTAACTCTAAACCGAGCTACAAATCAACAGCGATTATTGCGCGTATGTCAGATTGTGAAAGATTGCCTGATAATTTTGCGCTTATACTCCCATAATGGCGCTGCTTGAGAGTAAGTCTTTGCAAATCAGATTGACATGGTGAGGATGAGGCTGTATAACTGAGTAAGTTCATTATTAGTCAACTGATTTCTATTAGAGGAAAAAGAGCATGATACGATTAAACTACGCCCGCCTCATTTTTTTTGCATGCGCGCTGTTTGTAATCTTTTCCACAGTGTCCGCGTTTGCTGAAGAGTCGCAGAGCGCGCAGACAAACGATAGCCTGCAAGCTCCAGCTGCGCCTGCAGATCAGCCTAAAAATGACAAGCGCAGACTCACTATCTTGCCTGCAGTCAACGTCTATTTTCCGTCCGACTCAAAAACAACAAACCGCTTTGGCGACTCATGGACGAGCCTTGGGTTTGCGCTAGCTTATCAGAGCGAAAATATGGATCCGCGCAAGATTGAGCTTCGACTCGACGGTATGGCCCAAAACAGTAACACCACATCAGCCTATATATTTCCTATCGGCATGGGCATCAACACGATTTTATCGTCATCAAAGACAGCAACAACCTATGCAGGAATCACCGCGAACGCTTACATTGCAAAGCTGGAGTCAGTGCCGGATAACGTGGATACCGGTTGGAAGATAAAGCCCGGTGCAAGCGCGCTTATTGGTGCAAATATCGGCAGCAAATTTAACGTCCAAGCCAGCTACTATTTTGTGCCGAAGCTCGGTGGATTCGATCTTTCGGGCTTAAACGTATCTGCGCATATTCGACTTATACAGTTCTAGTTTAGGAGTAATTATTTGCTGATCGTAGGCGAGAGAATAAACACGTCCCGAATGATTAAGGGAGAGGCGGTAATCGAAAACGCAGTTGTAAATCGCGACGCAGCGTTTATTGCCGACTTGGCTCGAAAGCAGTTTGATGCCGGTGCGACTTATATTGACATCAACGCAGGGACGCTCACAAAAGGTGAGCCGGAGGCTCTTGAGTGGCTGACGCGTGTTGTGCAAGATGCGGTCGAGACGCCGATATGTTTTGACACACCAAATCCCGAAGCTCTCTCGCGCGCACTCGCGGCGTATAATACCGATAGGGGCCAGCCGCTTATAAACTCCATTACCGCTGAGACGACCCGCTGGGCCGACGTGCTTCCATTTATAATAAAGTATAAGGCAAAGGTTATCGCGCTTGCGATGGACGACACCGGCATTGCGCAAGACCCGGCAATCCGGCTCTCTATCGCGCGCAAGCTTGTAAATGATCTTACGGACGCTGGTGTCGCGCTGGATAACATATATGTCGATCCGCTGACTTTTCCTATCGGCACAGGCAGCGACGTAGGCGTCTCGATGCTCGATATTTTAAATAAGATTACTACTGAATTTCCTGGCGTGCATACGATTGCTGGCATATCGAACATATCGCATGGCATGCCTGCCCGAAAACTGCTCAATCAGGCAATGACTGTCCTCGCGCTGGGCAAAGGCTTGGATGCGGGCATTGTCGATCCAAATGATGCGTATCTTATGGCTTTAATTTTAGCGGCAGAGGCGTTGCTTGGGCGCGATGACTACTGCATGAACTATATTACAAAGTCGCGCGAAGGCGCTTTTGAGGGACTTTAGACCTATGCTGACGGATGTCGAGATAGCACAAAATGCCGACCCCAGACACATTCGCGATGTTGCGGCGGATATAGGTCTGTGTGAAGATGATCTTCACCTCTACGGCGACGACAAGGCAAAAGTTACGTTAGATGCCATAAAGCGCCGTGAAAATAATCCCAACGGCAAGCTGATACTTGTTACAGCTATTACGCCAACTCCGGCAGGTGAGGGCAAGACCACCACGACAGTTGGTTTGGGCGACGCTTTGCGCAGGCTCGGCCACAAGACATGTATTGCAATCCGCGAGCCTTCGTTGGGGCCATGCTTTGGAGTTAAGGGCGGCGCGGCGGGCGGCGGTTACGCACAAGTAATACCGATGGCGGACATCAATTTGCACTTTACCGGCGACTTTCCCGCCATAACAACCGCTCACAACCTGCTCGCGGCGATGCTGGATAACTCGCTTTATCACGGCAATCTCCTAGACATCGACATGCACTCGATCACATGGAATCGAGTTATGGATATGAACGATCGTGCGCTGCGCGATGTAGTCATAGGTCTCGGAGGTAAGGCAAACGGCGTGCCGAGACAGTCCGGGTTTGATATTACCGCTGCTTCTGAAGTAATGGCTTTGGTGTGTCTGGCAAAAGACCACCAGGACCTTGAAGACAGACTCGCGCGCATTGTTGTTGGTTTGAGTAAGTCCGGTTCGCCGATCACCGCCAAGGATTTGCAAGCCAGCGGGGCAATGACGGTTGTGCTGAAAGATGCGATAATGCCGAATCTCGTGCAGACGCTCGAAGGGACTCCGGCATTTGTTCATGGCGGTCCGTTTGGCAATATTGCCCACGGCTGCAGCTCGGTCATTGCAACAAGTGCCGCGCTGAAATTGGCCGACTATGCCGTGACTGAGGCCGGGTTCGGCAGCGATTTAGGTGCGGAGAAGTTCTGTGACATCAAATGCCGTGTGGGCAATCTAAAGCCAGTGACCGCAGTCGTAGTCGCTACAATCCGCGCGCTTAAGATGCACGGCGGAGTTCCGCTTGCGCAGTTGGCCGATAGCAATCCCAATGCCTTGCGCGACGGCATTGCAAATCTTGAAAAGCACTGCGAGAACGTCCGAATAGTCGGACTTGAGCCAATTGTTGCTATAAATAAGTTTCCGACGGACACTGACGAGGAGATCGCCGTGCTGTCTGAATGCTGCGAGCGCATGGGCGTTAAGTGGGCTATATCCGATGTGTGGGCGGCGGGAGGTGAAGGCGGCATTGAACTTGCCAAACTCGTGCTCAAGGCAGCCGAGGAAGAGTCGACCTTTGCGCCGGCGTATCACGACGATATGGCCTTGCGATACAAAGTAGAACTAGTCGCGCGGCGGTTTTACGGCGCAGATGAGACTGTCTTTGCACCTTTGGCAGAGAAGCAGATAGCCGAAATTGAGCGTATGGGATTCAAAAATCTGCCAGTCTGCATCGCAAAAACGCAATATTCGCTTTCAGATGATCCAAAACTCTTCGGCCGACCGCGTAGTTTTCACATTGTTGTGCGCGAAGCAAAGCTCTGCTCGGGCGCGGGATTCGTAGTAATATATGCAGGCAATATAATGACAATGCCCGGCCTGCCGAAAGCACCGGCCGCTACCAAGATAGGCATGACGGCCGACGGTGAAATATTCGGCCTTTTCTAGTTAACTGCACTTTGAAAACAATGGCTCGAATACTGTAAATTTTGGGTGTCTGGCTTTTGCAATTAGCCGGTTGACTCTACAGTAATCGAGCAAATTCCCCGAAGTATAATTTGTTGCCCCATAAAAGTATGATTGGTATTGACAAATCGCTGAGTATATGGCATTACTGAAAAGAAGCATAAGTAATTCGCGGCAGTAAATTTTTTACATTGTCATTTTGAACTTGTTTCCATTTCTATTCGGCGTCGCATGGGGTATTGGGTTGTTTTGGGAATCAAGTCGACACAATGCAATTTGCCAACAGCGAATTATTTAGGTGAAAATCCGCCACTATAAAAACAATAAGTAGTAGAGGAGAGTAGAAGGCATGAAAGAACGTTGTCTGAGACGTGGCATGTTCTGTGCACTAAGCATAATGCTGTTGCTGTTAGTTACAATGCTATCAGCCAGTGCCACAACATACTATGTCAACTTCAACACCGGTAATGATGCAAATACCGGAACATCAGTGTCTCAACCGTGGAAGCACATCGACAATCATGCGAATGTCGAAGGCGACACCACACTACAACCTGGTGATATCGTTGAGGTAGCCGAGGGCACCTACAATGACTCCACCGATCCGAATGGTCAGGTAAAGCTGCTTTACGCAAGCGGCACACCCGAGAACCCGATTAGATACCAGGCCAACGGCAATGTTATTATTGACGGCAGCAGCTTTGCTGGCTACGACCCTTCAAATATGCCTAATATTGGCATAAAGGTAGGCGCCGATCACATCGAGCTTGATGGTTTTGAGATCGTCTATTGCGCACGCGGCGTATATCTTGACGGTAATGAAACTGCCGGAAGAACCGGGGTGGTGGTAAAGAATTGTAAGATTCATGATCTCTTTGCAGTCATGTCTTACGATCCGGACATGCTTTACAGCATGGTTTGCGGTATATATGACAGTTGGGGCAGTGCCAACTCATTCCACCACAACATTATCTGCAATGTTGCCATAAACGGTTATACTCCCACCAACGAAGACCTCACAAACAACTGGGCGTTTGCTATTGGTGGTCCTGGCCTGAATGGCGATACAATTTATAACAATACAATAGTTAACGTCGGTCGAGCTGTGCAAACTTGGGCTAATGCTCGCGATAATGCATCTATTGTAAAGAACAACATAATTATGGGAACATGGGATGTTGCTCTCAACAATGGGCAGTCTTCAAGTTCCGCCATAACCGAATCCAACAACTTGTTCTATAACTATACTGGTACGCTTTACAATGGTATTGCCTCTACCGGTAACTTTGACATTACGGCTGATCCTTCATTCGTGAATGTCGATCCTTCGTACGTGGATTACTATAACAGCGATTTCAATCTGAACGCGAATTCGATTGCTGTAAACGCCGGCGTAGATGTCGGTCTGCTGTATGAAAGCGTAGCCCCCGACCTGGGTGCAAAAGAATCGACATATACTACTGTTCCGGGTTACGCGGTCGGAACTGTGACTAATGGCGGTTGGGCTTATACCTATCGTCCGGCCATGCCTATTGCTAACGCAGTCGTTTCAAACTCGACTGGAACGTTTACCGCTACTACAGACAGCAACGGCCACTACCGACTTCCACTGCCTGAGGGAACAAACACGATCAAAGTGGAATTTGACGGCGCTGCTACTGTAAGCGACAGTGTTGTCATCGTCGGCGGCGCAGATGCCACAAAAGATTTTGTTTTGTTGCCTGAGTCGCACAATACGTATTACGTAGCATCTGATGGCAACGATATGAGCGCGACTCCAACCAATCCGGCGACCCCGCTTGCGACCATTGCTGGTGCAGATGCACTGCAGCTGTCACCCGGTGATGTTGTTATGGTTGCTCCCGGCTCCTACAATAAGGTGACCATCACTAAAAGCAGTGGCAATGCTATGGCTCCTATTGTCTACAAGTGCGCTGGTCCTGGCAAAGCTGTAATTGACGTGGCCGGAGTCAGCACAGAAGGTCTAAGTGTTGGGCAGGGCGTCAGCTATGTCGTTCTTGACGGTTTTGAAGTCAAAAACGGCAGATACGGTATCTATCTTATGGGTAATAGCGATACCGATACGTCGCATCATATTGTAGTTACCAATTGTAGTCTGCACGACATGACACCCACAACGCCTAACGGTGGTGCTTGGGAAAGCTGGGCCTGTGGAATCTATTCCGGCAAGTGCTATGGCAACTACACCTACAATAATGTTTTCTATAATATTGGAGACATTGTTAACAAGCCAGCATTTAATGGTGCTAGCAACTGGGCAGCCGGTATACTTGCAGTAGGCACGATCGGTACTGTTCAAGGCAACAATTACTTCAACAACGTTATGTATAACTGCTGCACCGCCATACAGGCTTGGGAGTGCGGCAGCGGTGACGTTTTCCGCAACAATATAATTTCAGACGTATGGGGCAACACCATGTGCCACAGCGGGGCAAATGCTGTTACCTCCAATAACCTGTTCTACAACTACGCAGCAGGTAGAACTGGCTCTTGGGAAACTGATCCGGCCAGTTACTACGGCGACCCGCGTTTTGTGGACGTTGCAAACTATGATTTCACTTTGCAGGCGACTTCTCCCGCGATAGACACGGGTTATGATGTCGGTCTGCCTTACAACGGCTCCGATAAAGACATCGGCGCTTACGAGAGCGAATACGTAGCTAACGTCGGTTATGTAACCGGTAAAGTTACTGCGAACATTGAAAACCATCCGGCCATTTCCGGTGCAACTATTACAGTCGAAGGCAGTTCGCTGTATGCTACGACATATTCTGCCGGCACATACTCGCTGGCTTTGCCTGCCGGAACCCATTCGCTCACAGCTGCAGCACCGGGTTGCGTATCTCTTACACGACCTGGAGTTGTTGTAACTCAAGACGTTACGACAGAAAACATCAACTTCGATCTTGATGTAATTGCAGGCAGCACCTGGTATGTTAACAGCGAGACCGGTAGTGACGAGTATGACGGCACCGCTGCCGTATACGATGGCACGCATGGTCCTTGGAAGACGTTAACTCATGCCGACCAGTCGAATTTGGGACCTGGTGATGTTGTTGAAGTTACCGGCACCTTTACGGGCGGCGACAATTGGGGGCAGGCTTTACTGCTTAACTCTTCAGGCACGGCTCTTGCTCCTATCACTTTCCATGCAAATGGCAAAGTGATTATTGACGGATCCAACAATGCCACAACATATCCAAATATCGGCATTCACTTTGGCGCGAACTACATTATAATCGATGGGTTCGAGGTCAAAAACTGTGCTCGTGGCTTCTACATTGGATCAAATGGCCAGACAGGTCGAACGGGTATTGTAATAAAGAATTGCATTATCCACGACCTTGTTCCTACAACCGTTGGAACTCCCGAAGATGACACCACGCAAGCAGAAAAAACGTGGGTCGCAGGCATTTATGACAGTTGGCCAACTGGCGCCAATACTTTCAGAAACAACTTGTTCTACAATATTGGCGATATTGTCAATAAGCCGCAGCCAAACAACGGCACTCTTCTCAACAACAACTGGGCGTTTGCTATTGGTGGATGCGGTATGCGCTCTCATGCGTATCACAACACGATAGTGAATACTTGGAGAGCCGTTCAGGGTTGGGAATGCAATTCCCGTAGCGTTACATTTAAAAACAACCTTGTTCAAGACACTTGGGGTGGTGGTATTAACCTCCCTGAATGCAGCTATGCTGGCGATGGCAACACGTTCTACAACGTAGCATCTCCGGCATTTATAGGCAATGCTGCTGCTGCGAGCACGGACGTCATGGGCAATCCGAGGCTCTCAGCTGAGTACACGCTGCAAGCGGGTTCATCCGCGATTGATTCAGGCGTAGATCTCGGTACGGGTGCCATATACAATGGCATTGCTCCGGACAGCGGCTGCTATGAGAGTGAATTCGCTGGCGGTACCAAAGAACTTGCTATTAAGAGCTGGGCTTACCTAGGT
>JAEWSK010000080.1 GCA_023398345.1 Armatimonadota bacterium
TTATTAGGGTCAGAGGCCCGCTTGACATAGCGAGCTTATAATGCAAAAAGACCCGGCTAGGCCGAGCCTTTTGCATCAATATTAACTTTTTCAATTTTCAGTTGGGTTTGGCTAATCCCGCTTGACCCAACGAATGATAATGACCAAGGCCTTACTTCAAATGGTCTTACGGGATAGCTTATTACAGTCGCATTTTACCCTCGCCTTGGCTGGCAGTCTATCACCTGTAGTGTCTAATTTTGGGTAATACCAAAGCATTACCGCGATTGCAGTGGAACTTAGGGAGGGTTTGTTTGCGTCTGATAGATGTGTTTGCTTAAAACTAAAGGAGTGGTTTTGTGGTTACGCTGAAAACTCTGTTTGTTATTACCGTCAGCACTTCCAGATTTTTCTCTCCCGGCACGCCTGTCGATGTGAGCCTGTCGCAGGATGTCAAGCCGCCGGCGGTAAGGTCTTTAAATGTTGAAATTGCCTCGAATACGGCTGCTCCAAGCGGGGCAAAAGCTACCGTCACCGTGCCGGAAGGCCTTAAAAGATACCCCGAACTCAATCTCGATATTTCCCAGAGCGTGTCGAAGCCCGGAACGGCTGATAGTTCAAATGCAGTGCTGGAAGAATACTGGGGATCCGGTCGGGAAATCAGCGCGGATCAGCCGAAGATAATCAAGCCAAGCGATGCCGCACAGGCAGCTTTTTCGCAAATAATCCCTGACAAGTCATACGCATTTTGGCCGCCCACAAACTCAAAACCGCTCGACGATGATATTGATATTACCGGCGCGTATACGTTCAAGACAAACTACTGCGGCAGTGCGCAGGTGACGCTATCCAAAGATCAGGCCATGCTCGATCCTATCGACATCACCAGTGCCACGCACGAGTCCGATCTCACAAAGCCTATTGTCATAAAGTGGAGACCAGTTGCAAATGCAGTTGGCTATATCCTCAAGGCATACGGCGGCGATTTAAGCAAGACCATCACTTGGACTTCCAGTTCAAAGCCCGATATTGCCGCTAAAATTGAGTACCATCCCGTTAGCAAAAACGATTTGGAGAGCTATATAGATAACGGCGTTATCATTCCGCCGTATATCGTCTCATGCACCATACCGGCCGGAGTTTTTAAGGGCTACGAAGGCGTGATGCTTGTGATGACTGCTATCGGCAAGGACGTATTAATATCAGATGATGAAGCCGAAACATGGGTTGTCGTTCGCTCTACGGCAAGCGTGCCTCTTCACAGTGCTGCATTTCGAGGACTAAAGCCGTCTGAGCCCAAGAATGCCGACTGGGCGGATAGCGAGTAAGTTAAAAAAAGCGCCCCGAAGAATAGTTCTCCGGGGCGCATCAATAACTTTAAACTAATTCTTTGCAGTCACGCCTTCAAAATCGTCCGTGCGAAACGGCGATGCCGGTAAATCTTCCTTGTTCCAAAGATTGACTACCGGACAGTGTGCCCAACCGTAGCGCACTGCCACCGGCTGTGTTACTGCCGGGCTGCTGACAATGACTTTATTGTCGTCGACGATCTTTGCTGTTGCGTTGACGAATTTACGATCTTTTCCTGCAATAGTAAAGCCCGTAAGCTCGCCGCCCTTGGCGACAAGTCCGCCACCAACGTGATTGAAGTATAGCTTAATGCTGTTTTTGCATATTTTCATGCCCTTATAGATTGGCCCTGAGAACACGATATTTTCCCCATATGCGATCTTGCGGGCGGCAATAGCGAGTCTCGCGCCGACCGGTTCTTTTTGCGTGGGGTGGATGTCATCCGGGTTGCCAACGTCGGTAATGACTGCCATTGCAGTATTGGGGCATGTATTTGTAGTAAAAAGTTGGGCTTCTCTAAGCTCGGCCCAGTTGCTTTCCTGCGGTTCGGGCTGAATCTTCATATATGGCGCAAGCTGTACGAACAGGAACGGGAAATTGCCTTCGCCCCAAGCGTCTCGCCAGCTCTTAATCATAGTCGGAAACAGCGTTCGGTATTTGTAAGCTTTGTTGGCGTTGGCCTCACCCTGATACCAAATGGCGCCTTTTATTGCATATGGAACGAGCGGGTTGACCATTGCATTATAAAGCACTGATGGGTGCTTGGGGCCGTCGTTGACCTTTGCAGCGTATTCGTCGGCGATCCAAGACGAATATTCGGGCAGCGCCTTAAAGCCTTCGAGGCTTGTCCATGTCTCGGCGAAAGTTCCTCCCCAGCTTGTATTGATTAATCCAACTGGCACATTAAGTGCCTTGCGCAAATCGCGACCAAAGAAATATCCAACAGCCGAAAAGCTTGGCACTGTCTCTGGGCTGCAGACTTGCCAACTTGCCTGTATATTGTCAACAGGTGTGTAGGAAGTAATGTGCGGCACGGTGTAGAGTCGAATATTTGAATCGGTGGCTGTGGCAATTGCCTCGGTTGAGTTGATTGCGCGAGACAATGCAAATTGCATATTCGATTGTCCGCTGCAGACCCACACTTCACCCACGAGTATGTTCGACAGCTCCACTGTGTTGTTGCCGGAAATAATCATTTTATATGGCCCGCCTGCCTGCACGGGCGCAAATCGCACCATCCATTTGCCGTCTGTTGCCGTTGTGGATAGCTCTTGGCCAGCAAATTTTACCGTAACTTTCTCACCGTTATCTGCACTGCCCCATACAGGCAGCGACATTCCGCGCTGTAGCACTGCGTTGTCCGAGAACATGCTCGACGGCTCAACTGTTGCGCACGCGGCTGTTGCTGCAAACGCAAGCGCGAATGCTATAAGTATAATTTTTTTCATATTTCCTCCCTGCTCATCATTGCTGTTGTGCAGTTGTTATTAACGTATTCATCCCGATTTGCTAATCATCCTCCGTGCACACTACGGGTAAAGTACAATTAGCGAGGCGTAACGGAGGCAAAAAAATGAGCATAATTGCTTGGATAATTGTTGGTTTAGTAGCTGGTTATCTTGCGAGGCTGGTTCTTCCGGGCGAAGAGCCCGGGCCTCGCGGTGTAATTGGAGATTTGATAGCGGGAATAGTCGGAGCGCTGTTGGGCGGATGGATTTTTGGCGCGCTTGGGCTTGGAGCAGTGACGGGGATCAACATTGGAAGCATCGTAATAGCCTTTATCGGCGCGGTGATTTTCTTGTTGATCTGGCGTGCAATTGCAAAAACCGGACATGCGCACCATACAGGCGCGTGATTTAAGTCCTCGCATATTTCGGGTCTGAAATTTAAGGGCAGTGCCACTATAAAAGCCCAGCGGTGAATACTCAAAGTAAATCACTGTTGGTCTTTGCGCTGAAAAATGTGCAATAACTTGTGTTTGCGAGGTGCAGGCTGCTCCTCGGGTATTTGTTCTACGGGTTGAGGTTCGACTACGACTGGTTCAGGCTCTGGGTGGGTCGATGCGAACATATTGTGCAGACGCTCTATTGCCTCGGCCGCGAGCTTATATTCCGAATCGAGTTCGAGCGCCATTCTATATTCGCGCACAGCCTCGTCGGTTCTTTTTACCGATTCATAAATTAAGCCAAGGTTGTAGTAAGCTTTTGGGGTTTCGTTGATTCTGAGCGATTCTTCAAATGCATGTATGGCATGCATTTTATCGCCAATTTGGTTATATGCGGCTCCCAGAAATGCCCATGCCTGTGCGTCTTCGGTCTTTCGGCTCACTTTGTCAAGCACTCTGATGGCGTCTTCGATCTGACCGGCCTTGAGTAGTCGCAGACCCTCTT
>JAEWSK010000147.1 GCA_023398345.1 Armatimonadota bacterium
ACAAAGCTCTGTCTGCTCGTAATCCAAGATATTATCAAAGGCGGCGAAACCGTGCTGGATGTGGGGACAGGCTCAGGTGTGCTGGCAATTGCGGCGGCGCGTCTGGGCGCGAAATCGGTTGTCGGGCTGGATATTGACAGCGTTGCAGTCGAGGTCGCGCAAGAAAACGTGCGCCAGGCGGGTCTGTCTGATCAAATTAAGATTTATCAGGCCGATTCACCAACAGTATTTGACTCCAAAGCTGATATTGTTTTTGCAAATATTATAGCCAAGGTTCTGGTTGAGATGGCTGAAGCGCTCGCAAGTAAAGTCAAAGTCGGCGGCACTGTCATTGCATCAGGAATAGTAACGCAGAGAGCGGATCAGGTCAGAGACGCTTTTAAAGCCGTTGGGCTAAATATCGTAAAAGAGCATACCGACGGCGAATGGGTCGCGCTCGTCTGCGAAAGGGCATAGGTATGGGGAATCACCGCAGATTCTTCGTTGACCCAAATAAAATCAGCAATTGCGAAGCCATTCTTGATGGGCCGGTGGCTCGCCAGATTGCAAAGGTGCTCCGCCTCAAAACCGGCGACAGAATTTCTCTATTGGATGGATTTGGCAACACCTACTCCGCTGACATAGCATCCGTATCGACAGACACCGTCACTGCAAAAATTCTCGACAAAAAAAGCAACGTCAACGAGCCAAGATTAAAACTGACGCTGGCGTCTTGTCTGCCAAAAAGCGACCGAATGGAGCTGATCGTTCAGAAGTGCACGGAACTGGGAATATCTGAGATATTGCTGGTTCAATCGGAACGGACTATTGCGCGGCCCGATGAAGACAGGCAAGGCAAAAGGCTCGCGCGATTGTGTCGAATTGCAACAGAATCAACAGAGCAATGTGGCCGTTCGATAGCGCCAAAAATCAGAGGCACACTTGACTTTGCCCAACTTATAGAGATCGTTCCAAAATACGATCTCACAATTGTCGCGTGGGAAGAGGAGGATGGAGTGTCGCTGCGAAATGCGCTGACAGATAAAAATAGCATTGACTCCGCGCTGGTTGTGATCGGCCCAGAAGGCGGGCTTACCCAACGCGAGGTCGAATCGCTCAAGTCAGCAGGAGCCGTCTCTGTTTCGCTCGGCCCAAGGCTGCTTCGCACGGATACAGCGGCAATAGCGACATGCGCCGCAGTCATGTATGAGTTGGAATGCGAATTATAGAAAATCATATCTGCAGGAATTCTGATATGCAAGCGGAATGATGAACTAGGCGGGCATTTTGTCCGCACATCCAAACAAAATGGGTTACGGCAATGCCTAAAGACAATGAACTGGGGCTAAAGCAGCTTCGGGTAACAGACAATTTGGATCAACTGCTCAACGTGCTACCGCCGAAGATCAGGCAGAAGCTTGAGGAGCAGGAAGATGTCGAAGAACTGCTGGAGATTGTGATGGATCTCGGCAGGGAGCCGGAAGCGCGCTTCCCGCTGAGAGTCAGCCAACTGAGCGATGAGCCAATCAAGGCAGAGGATATAGATTGCGTAGTAGGCCGTGTGGGCGAGTTCGGAAAAGACAATCGCGCTGGTATCGAACGCACTCTTCACCGCATATCTGCTATCCGCAACCGAAGAGGTAAGATAGTGGGACTGACGTGTCGAATCGGACGCGCGGTCTACGGGACAATCGATATAATTCGCGACGTAGTTGAAAGCGGGCGAAGCATTTTACTGCTCGGCAGACCTGGCGTCGGCAAAACTACAAAGCTGCGCGAGGTCGCTCGAATTCTGTCGGATGAGTTCAAAAAGCGCGTTGTGATTGTGGACACGTCCAATGAAATCGCAGGTGACGGCGACATACCCCACCCCGCTATCGGTCATGCACGCCGAATGCAAGTCGTCACCCCTGACCAACAGCACGCAGTCATGATCGAAGCAGTGGAAAACCATATGCCCGAAGTGATTGTGATAGATGAGATCGGAACAGAAGCCGAGGCGTTCGCTGCCCGAACGATAGCTGAGCGCGGCGTCATGTTGGTTGCGACAGCGCATGGCAACTCACTCGACAATTTGATGATGAACCCCACACTTGCTGATCTGGTCGGCGGCATACAGGCTGTGACACTTTCTGATGATGAGGCCAAGCGCCGTGGAACTCAAAAAACCGTTCTTGAGCGCAAGGCTCCGCCGACGTTCGACGTTCTTATCGAGATTATTGATATGGACAAACTTGCGATTCACCATGATGTCGCCAGCGTTGTCGACAAAATGCTTCGAGGGGTTCCGCCGAGGCCGGAAATCCGCGTGCGCAACGTCAAGGGTGAAGTAGAAATCGTCCAGGGAACTGATGTCCCGGCACGTCCTGCTACAGAAGGGCGAGTCGGCGAACACACTCGCGAAGTTGTCGAATCGCACCCAATGCCCGCGATAATTAAGATATTTCCCTATGGAGTCAGCCGAAATCGACTTGAGCGTGCGATACGCGAACTGCATGTGCCGGGATATATTTCAAAAGAACTCAGCGAATCAAACGCCGTAATTGCGCTCAAAACGCACGAACGCAAGAACGTCAATATTATTCAAGAAGCAAGGCGTCGCGGGCTGCCGCTATATGTTATTAAGAGCAACACCTACGCCCAAATTGCAGGAGTCATTCGAGACATATTCCACCTCGGCGACTCCGACGAAGAAACCGACGCGATAAAAGACGCCGAAGATGCCATCAGCCGTGTGCTTGAAACCGGCGATGCACAAGAACTAGCCCCGCAGTCCAGCTACCTAAGAAGGTTACAGCACCTTCTTGTGGAGAAGTATGAGCTTATATCCGAAAGTGTCGGAACCGAGCCATATCGCAGAGTGAGAATCTTCAGGAAATGACCGTGAAGCGCGGAATATTTATAACCATCGAAGGTATCGAAGGCGCGGGAAAGAGC
>JAEWSK010000179.1 GCA_023398345.1 Armatimonadota bacterium
TGTTCACGCTTTGCCAGTGGAGTTGGGCAATTGGACAAAGCGCGGTTCAGATGGCGAAGTAAATAGTGGCGTGCTCAAAGGTTGGAATGTCAATAAGGACAATTTCCTTTTTCGCACATATACGAACCTCAGTGGCGGCAGCGTTGAACTTATGGTCGTTTACAAAGGGCTTGACCGGCGCGAGTGGCATTTGTCTGAAGTGTGCTACGGCGGTTCAGGGTCGAATGTAAAACAGAGCATTGGCAAAGTTCCATGGGCTAGCAAATCAGTGAAAGTCGTCAAGCTCGTTGCTGAAAACGAGAATGAAGGGACGAAAGTAATATCAGTCTACTTTTTTGCAAATGGAAAACATACGGAGTCTGATTTTACAAAGCAGCAGGGATCAATGCTTCTATCCAGACTTAGTCCGCCTGAGCACGGCTGGGCTTTTGTTCGTGTGACCAGCCCAGTTGTGACATCTGAGGAAGATGCGCAAAATGACATTTGCGAGTTCTTAAAATCCGCGTCTGATCCGCTTGTTAGAGTGCTGACCTGTCCGGCTAAGCAGGCAGGCATGTAACATAAGTTATGCGAGTATTGTCACTCCAACATCTTTTTCCCCTGCCGCTGGATTCTGGTGGCAAGATAAAGTCCTACCACATGCTCAAAGCGTTGGCCGGGATCCACGATCTTCGCGCCTTGGCTTATGTAAGAAGCGAGCAAGAACTCTCAATGCTTTCTGATTTGAGACAGATATGTCCAGTGGAGACGATTTATCTCAAGCGCGGTAAGTTAAGGTATTCCTCTGATCTTATAAGCAGTCTGATTGCGCGCAAATCGTTTATTGTCGCACGAGACTTTCGCGCGGAGATGCATCTTGCTGTTTGTAATTGCATTGAGCAGTTCAAGCCTGACGTTATACATATAGATCACCTACAGATGGCGCAGTTTGTGGATTTCGACGGCCCGTACCGTGTTGTGTTGGACAATCATAATGTTGAGTCGGTGATAATAAAATGTGCGGCAAGAATGGCGACGGGCATTGCGCAGCGCCTATACGCGACATTGGAATGGCCGAAGCTGCGAAGATACGAACTGGACGTGTGCAATCGATGCGATAGGGTCATTGTCGTTAGCGATGAAGATAAGGCTACATTGCTGGGACTGGACCCGCGACTGACAAATGTCGAGTCTGTCCCCATAGGCGTGGATATTAACCACTATCAACTGATTCCCCGCACAAATGACTCAAAAAATATTTTGTCCATAGGCACGATGTATTGGCCTCCCAATATTGATTCCATGCTCTATTTTTGCCGCGAAATTCTGCCGTTAATAAAGAACGATATCCCTGGCTGCACGCTAACAATTGCCGGTCAGCGGCCGGTTAATGCGATAAAGCGTTTGGCCCGCGATCCGGCGATCAGTGTGACGGGATATGTTGATGATGATCGTCTTGCCGCTCACAATTGCGGCGTGTTTGTTGTGCCACTGCGTTCTGGCAGTGGGGTTCGCGTTAAGATACTCAATGCACTTGCTATGGGTTTGCCGGTAGTGTCGACATCTGTTGGGGCCGAAGGCTTGGATGTAGTTAATGGCAAGCACCTGCTGATTGCCGACAGCCCGCGTGATTTTGCTGATGCAGTAAAAAAAGTGCTGGGCGACAATGATCTATCACGTAAGTTGGGTCACAATGGCCGCGAACTTGTGTGCGCCAAATATTCGTGGGAAAGGGTAGGGGAGCAACTCTCGTCCCTTTATGACAGGCTTGAAATATGAAGATACTCTTCATTGCGCCGTATGTGCCATCAAGAATACGAGTTCGCCCGTTTCAAATTATAAAAGAATTGGCCTTGCGGCATGAAGTCTATGTGCTTGCATTGGGTGAAGGCGACAATACGGAAACCCAATGTGTACAAGAACTCTCGCGCATAGTTAATGACTTTCGCATAGTGCCGCATCCCAATATCAAAGGCTATGCGCAGGCGCTTGCATCTTTGCCGACGCCGGTGCCAATGTGCGCGGCATTTTGCAAGTCATCGCATATGAAGCAAGCCGTTCAATATGCGGTGCAAGGCGTACAGTTTGATCTCGTCCACATCGAGCATTTGCGCGCGGCTCACTTTGCCTCCTCCTGTGAAAATTTGCCTGTAGTGTTCGATGCTGTTGACTGCTTGACGGGTCTTTTTGGGCAGATGGCCCGCGTAAAGCGCAATCCAATTGGCAAGTTTGTGATGATGGAGGAAGCATGGAAGCTGAGACGATACGAGCCTCGCATGTTGGCGCGATTTGACCGTACGGTTTTGACGTCCGAATCCGAGCGCGACGAACTGACATCGATGAACCCGAACCTGCGCATCGACGTGTTGCCCAACGGTGTCGATACGGATTATTTTTCGCCTAAAGACGAGGTCAAAATACCGCATCGCATTGTCTTTAGCGGAAAAATGGGATTTCACCCCAACGCCCAGGCGGCATCGTGGTTTGCCCACAATGTGTTCAATTCGATAAGAGAGAAATATACAGATGCTGAGTTTGTTATTGTCGGAAGCGATCCACCTGCGGATGTCAAACAACTGGCAGAGATTCCCGGCATCACAGTAACTGGTTTTGTCGAAGATATCCGACCTTACATTTCATCATCTTGCGTTGCAGTTGTGCCGATGCAAGTTGCAGTAGGTATTCAGAACAAGGTTCTCGAGGCAATGGCTATGGGCATTGCTGTCGTCGCGACACCAATTGCTACACGCGCATTTGGCAGAAATTGCCCCGGCATAATCGAAGCACCCGATGCAGAAAAGACCATAAAGGAAGTCAGCCGTCTGTTCTGTGATCCTGAATCGGCGGCAAAAATCGGCGAAGCCGGTCGCAAAGAAGTCGTAAGCAATTTCTCATGGCATTCAAACGTGCAAACACTTGAAATGATCTATAATGAAGCTATAATAAGCCATAATTGCCTGTAGGTTTGTGTAGAACTAACATCCGGAGGACTGCTTGAGCACAATCATCGAACCAAATCGCGCCGCAACAGATGCTCCCACTGGCATTTTGAGGCGATTGCCTTGGCGAAAGATACTTTGGATCGCCGGGGTTTTTATTGGCCTTGCGCTGTTTTTGGCTCTTTACTATAGAGCGACATTTATTGGACTGGCTGATAAATGCGCAATGGATATATCCCAAATTGCCACACAATTACATTCCCATCATTCATACAAGACTTTGTTTTTGCGGCCTCTCAATGTCGCTATAATTGACAACCCTGACAGTCAGATGTCTGAGCTGAATACGGCTCCACTTTTTCCATGTGCCGTGGCCTTTTTGTATTCCGTTAAAGGCGGTGCAAGCGATCAGTGTGTAGTTTGGGTTTCAATGCTGTTTATGCTTCTTACGTTGGTGGCGACGTATATTCTCGGCAGAGAAATATTCGATTGGAAAACAGGTTTGCTTGCAGCGGCAGTTGTTGGAATAAGCGAGAGCGTCTTAAGAACAGCGATATCCGGCACTGAATGGTCAATGGCCGCGTTCTTTTTTGTAATGCTGCTTTTGGCGGTCGTAATGCATCATCGAAGTGTGATGCGTGGTTCATACGTGCTCGGATACTGTTGCGCAGGCGCATGCGCTGTGCTATTGGCTCTTTTGTTCATGACAAACCACATTTTGCTGAGCCTGATAGTGCCTCTTGTGATTTATTTTGCAACGAACAGATATTGCCGAGCATCAAATCTGATAGTTTTTCTCATAGTGGCAATGATCGCCGTTGCGCCTTGGGCATATAGGAACGCATCACTGGCCCGCGGATCGATTATTGGAGCGAGTGCATGGGATATTATGGCAAATACGATCGACTATCCCGGCGATCAGATATACAGGATAACCGACCCCGTAAATCTCAGCTTAATGCGCTGCATTTTGTTTCCCATCGAGCACTTTGAATCTTTTGCTTCAAAACTAATGTCCAAATCAGCCGAGCTAGCAAATAGCCTTGCGAGTATACTCGGTTTGGTTGTGCTTCCATTTGCTGTTGTCAGTATTATGTATAGATTTAAGTCAGAATCAGCCAATTTGTTGCGTTGGTTCGCTTATGGCTCAGTTGTTTTGCTAATAGCGATTTTCGCAGCTTTCAGCGTGGATGCTCGAGCGTTGGTTTTGTTTGCTCCAATAGTGGGCGTTTACGGGGCGGCGTATTTCTTCCTGCTGATGGATTCAAAGGGCCTGCATATCATATATGTTAGGATGCTAACTGCCGCCCTTATAATAATTACTTGTTGGCAAGCTTGTTCCACTGTGCTTTGGAATCACAATTCGAGAGCCAACAGCGATGTGCTAAATAGTAGTGAATACTTTGTATCCCTTGCTGATGCGCAGTTTAGGGGGCTTGTCTATACGGATGTTCCTTGGGTCGCGGCATTGCGCATGGGCACTCCGGCTGTGTGGCTTCCGGTCAAAGACAGCGACATTCTCGCAATGTCCAATGTCGGTATTCCAATGCAAGTTGTTGTAATTACTTCTGAGTCAGACAAATATCCGACCAGCGAGGCGTGGTATTTAATTCACAAATCAGAGCTTTGGCGCGATTACGTGCGCAACTCACAAGAGTGTATGAAATCATTTGCTGAGCGTTCCAGACCTCCTGAGGAGTTTATGGAAAAGTTCTCAAGATATATGCGTGAGCGCAAGCGGTCTATATCTGCCGTGGGGTCGCTCAATGGATTTGCCGAGCGCGATCCGGGCTCCGTAAGAGTGCTATCTGGAAGTGTCGTGAGGGCGGTTCCGGATGACATAATTGTCTTAACCGGCAACCTGAGCAAGTAACCTAACACACAATGCAAAAAAAACGGGCAAGGTCAAAAGACCCTGCCCGTTTTTTATTATGCTTAAAACTCGATTCGCTAATTGCGGAAGATCCAACTAAAAGGCAACACCGTTCGGACAACATCGAGTACCGATATTCCCGGCTTATGTTCCTTGACGTATATCACATCACCGCGTTTTACCAATGGTTCCTGCGCAGAGCCTGCCATAACTTTCGTTAGGTCGATTGTTGTGGCCTCGGCTGCTGCAAGATCTTTTCCGCCTGCATGCATTATTTTTACGTAACGCATGTCCCCCAAGTTTGGAATCGTGCCACCTGCAACGCCGATTGCCTCACTCAATGTAACTCGCCCTTTGAGCGGATACTGACCGGGACGATGGACTCCGCCAATGACAGTAAAAGAGGAGACTTCCAGTTGTGGCACTATTACTGTGTCGCCGGGCTGGAGTTGAATATCAGCAGCCGGATCGCCTGCCATCGCTGCGGCATAGGTGACTTTGATCGGGTCGGTTACGCCCTGTCTTCTTATTGTTATGCGCTCTGTGTCTGCATCGACCGTCACGTCTCCCATCAGCCCCATTGCCTCGCGAAACGTCATCCCTCGCTTGATTGCCAACGTGCCTGTTTTTCCAACTTGGCCGGTCATCATTATGGTGCCCAGCATATCTACACGCTGAACAACAACTGTGTCTCCGGTCTGTAGTTCTCTATTAAGCGTCAAATCCTCGCCTGAAAGATATTTTGTCAGATCGAGGCTAATTATCTCATTTCCTCTGCGTATATCAACATGTGTAAGATCGGCTGTGTCGTCATATCCGGCCTGTGCAAGCGCCTGTAAGACGCAATCGCCGACTCCGACCTCCACAAGTCCCTTCTTTGTCACTTGGCCGACTACAAACACCTGCATCTTTGCCCGTTCAAGAAATTGGGCAGTTACCTGCGGGTTTATAAGCACTTTGGATAGAGCCGCAGTGATAGCCGCTGAAGCATCCGAAGCGTTGAAACCGGCCACTTTAACCGGATCGACCATCGGCATTGTAATGCAGCCTTCACTGTTGATTTGATAAGGCTTGGTGAAGTTCTGCTCGCCGTCGACTGTAACAGATATTACGTCACCAACTGCGAGCTTTGACCCATCAGCCCAAGATATATTTGTCGCCAAAGACATCATTATGGCCAATGCAACTAGAAGTCTACATATGTTCGATGATCTGTGCATTTGATAGCAGTCTCCCTTGTTCTTGAGCAAAAGTAGAAGTGTTTGCTCCACATCACATTATTCCTCTAAGTTATGCGCGCGTCAAATGTTTATTCGCTCCGAGCACATTGAATCAATACGAAATCGACTGGTTGGTAGTTCCATTAGGCCATATGACGTACGTAAACTCACAACATGCGCGATCCGTTTAGGGAAATCATTGAAAAAACTGGTATTTTTGCCAGGGTCTTTTGTTAACGCATCTTGTTGACAATGGCCTACCTGCATGGTAATCTTCAGATAGTATTTTTTGTAGTGCTAGTAGTGTATTGGCCTTAGCGAGCATGCTTTGAGATGCGAGGCCGAACATATTTTTAGGTACGCAAAGACGTGCTGTAGTATATTGTTACTGCCCTAGAGGCAGTAGAGATAGAAGGTGAGATGGATGGCAGGTAAGAAACACTTCGTATTAGCTTTGCTGCTGGCTTTAGTTATGTGTCATTGTGTGGTCACTGCTGCAGAAGCAATGGATACCACGCAATGGTTCAACCCCGTTCTTTTAATGACAAAGAACGGCAGCGGCGAATATGCTGAAGAATTCGGCAGCATTGAAGTTGTTATGCAGGTAACTCCCAATGCCTTAAACGGGTCGTACGAGTATGTCTATTGGGTCACTAACAATACGACAACGATGATGTCCGACTTCTACTTTACTTGCCTCGGTGTTACCGACCCAAAATCATTCTTGGCTGATGGTTATCAAGTTCTTAGTGGCACCAGAGTAGATGAAGATGGTTTAGTTAAGTTTTCTGCGGGCCCGGGTGTTTCAGATTGGGGAGACTTCACTACAGACGATGATACTGTCCCGCTTGTTTGTAATGTTTCCGAAGGCTGCCTAAGCACAAGGCTCTGGTGGAGCGCATTGGGTGATAACGAGGGCTTGGATGTTGGAGACAGTATCGGTTTTTCGTTTGCAAGTATTTATCCACCAGGTGTAGCGGCTGATAATATTCCAGTTGGACTTGCTGCACGAATGTTTAATGGTGAAGCATATGGGCCTGATCCAACTCAATTGCTGGAGTGCTCATCAGTGTTTTTGGCTCTTACCGGCCTTGGATGCGTTGGTGCAATAAAGCAACGATTTAGAAGAAACTAACATTCGATCTATAATGTATGTCCAAAGGGGCCCGTTGA
>JAEWSK010000242.1 GCA_023398345.1 Armatimonadota bacterium
CTTGCATTGTATACGGTATCTCTCAAGAATGCTTGGAAGTTGGAATCGACCATAATCGGAAGCATGAAATAACTTGGAAGACGCTTCTTAAATTCGATCCACTCGCGCATCTTTGGAGAATTGTCCGGTTCCCATTCGCGCATCTTGAACCGCTCAAACGGCGTGTTGACGGTCTCGAAATTTTCATTTTCCTCGAGGTAGAGATTATTAAGTTTGCGTATTTTGCCATCGAAGCGATTGTTGCAAAACCGACGATATCTATTTTTAAGTTGACTTGGAGTTGACCCGAAGCCTTGGAATCCCGCTTGCTTATAATTGATCGGCAAGCCGGCGACAAATTGCTGCCAATCCTCTGCCTGAGCTTTTAATGAGTCTGATGACTGGACAATTTTTGGCGGGAGCACATTATCGATCTTTGCGAATTCTGTTCCGTATAGCTGGTTAATAAGCTCAATGTCACCTGCATAACGGTCAACAGCATATTTTGGAAACAACGCCTTAGTTGAATATATGTAACGCGGGACAATTGCATATTCTGTCACATCGGAATCGCTGGCAAGTGACGAGCCGATCATTAGCAAAAACGGATAAACCATCGTAACCGCGCCTGCCGTAAGTATTATATACAGCAACGCGATCACGATTTGTGTCTTTAGTGTTTTCCTACCAACCTTGGGAATAATTGCCATCTACTCGTCCTTATTGCCCGCCGAGAACTTGATGTCTTTTAGGATGCGAAGCTGATACATTGTAAAGCCAATCAGCATGCTGCCCATAATCCATGCCTCGCTTGTTGCGAAGCCAAATTTGAGATACATGAATGCGTTGTACCAGATATCGAGACCGATGACGTGGGTTGAGTAGTTCGGCCCGCCGCCGGTCATAATGAACACATTTTCCATCGCCTTAAATGCGCCGATAAACGCTCCGACAAAGTTGATAATAATAAGCGGCTTGAGCATCGGTAGAACAATATGTCTAATTTTAACCCAAATTCCTGCACCATCTACATCTGCAGCCTCATACATTTCATCCGGGATGCTTTTAAGAGCGGCGAGATATATAATGCTGCCAGGCCCTGCGCCTGCCCATATAACAGGCAGAATAATACACAGCATCGCAGTCAGCGAACTACCCAACCACAACTGCGGAGGTATGTGCAAAAGTCCGAGAATCTGATTGAACAGGCCCTGAGGCGTCGGATCATAAAAAATCTTCCACAGGAACATAATAACAACGCCGCTCGTTATTGCCGGCATATAGTATAGCGTCCTAAAAAGCATCTTGCATCTGGGCACTTCTGAAAGCATCAGCGCAAGAATGATCGGCGCAAAGAAACCCATCGAAAGAGAAAGGGCTACATATTCGAAGCTGTGCAGAATTCCCTTCCAAAATGTGTCTTGCGAGAGCACTTGAATGAAGTTATCAAGCCCGACAAAGTGCCCTCCACCCAATATCCTAAAATCTTGGAACGCCATAACCATTCCGCGCAATAGCGGATAATATGCCCAGACAAGAACCGAAAGCAATGCCGGCAGCATGAAAAACCATGCCACGAAGTGCGTTTTTATACCGCGCCTGGCTGCAATTCTGGAATCTGCGGAATCACCAGCCTGGCTGATTGCAACCTGTCGAACTTGCTTTGTAACAATAATTGCGGCCATAAAGAGCATTAACAGCACGACACCCCATGCAACCGGCCTTTTCCAGCGAAGTTCTGCCGGATCCATCACACCGATCATCGTGCGATTGACTCGCTTGCAAGCCATATCCATAAGCTTTTGTGGGTCTGCCTTTGGATTTTCGTAGATAGCCTGCATGGGGGTATCTAATTGTAGATATATCATCTCGCAGTTTGGCCCGTTTGGCTCGGGTCTGCCATGCTTAAAAGCATCTACATTGGCTTCCATCCACGCTTTTGGAATTTCGTTTGTATACTCTTTGTAGCCGTATCTTATAAGCTTGTCTGGATTGACATATTTCCACATTCCGCTCTCGACATAGCTGCGGGTACGTATTTCGTCAGCTTTGGGGCCGGTGATGAACTTTATATATTCCCATGCGGCTCTGCGGACTTTGGGGTCTTTAATCTGACTGCTTATTCCCCACATACCCGCGTTGATCTCGTTTGCCTTAATGCCGGTTGGCCCAGCGGGTAGGGGAGCGATTCCCAGCAGAGATGGGTTCAAATCTGAAGTTGTGGCAACTACATCTTGAGAGTATGCCATCCACATTCCGATCTTGCCTCGCCGAATGTCTTCGGTGCGGTTGTTGGTGTAGCTTGCGACCCCACGGTAAGTCTTGCCGTCTCGCGTCCACGGGTCACAAGTTAATTTCTTGAAAAACTTTAGCGCCGTCACGCCGCCCGGACCATTGAAAACTGCTCTATAATCACCATTTTTATCTCTCGCTATGACGTCTCCACCGGCTTGCCATATGTAGTCGGTAAGCATCCACGATCCGGCACTCATTGGAAAGGCAGTGCCCCACTGTCCCTTTTCGGGCTTGGTGAGTTTTTTTGCGTATTCATAGAACTCGTCCCAGTTACGCGGAGGCTTGTTGGGATCGAGTCCTGCATCTCTGAAGAGGTCTTTGCGGTAGTGCAGCGCCATCACGCATTGGAACCACGGCACACAGTAAATGTGTCCATCAACGGTGATGACTTTTCGTATCTGTGGGTGTATGCGTTTTAGTGTTTCAGGGTCTTCTTTTACGAATTCATCAAGCGGGTAAAGAAACCCCTGGCCCATGAATGTGTGCAATTTGCGGAAATTGACATATGCCACATCCGGTGCGGTTCCACCAGCCATTGCAAGCAGAAAGTTCGATTCTGATGCTGGCCCCTGAATGGTTAGACCGCTGGCAGTTACAATTTCTATTTCAGGATGTTCTTTTTTGAACGCCTCAAATACCGCGCGCGACGATCTGCCAAACGGGGTCGTGTCGTCTTTACGAGGGACACCCCACATAGACCCGCCCCAGAGTCGCAAAATTACCTTTTGCTTGCGGTTAGAAGTTTTCTCGGCGGCAGCAGGCAATATCGGACCAAGAAAAACAAACAACGCCAAAGAGGCAAAAACAAGTAGTCGATAAATCCTCACTCTGTCCCTCACTATTCTCAAGTATAGTGGGGACAGAGGTTATGGTCAACTGCCGCATACAAAACTTATAAAACATGTGTGATCATGCATGGCCTGTAATACTTGTGACAATGTCGACTAAGCTCAAGTAACGCCGTTCGGGAAGATCCTCAATTGCGTCAAG